>NZ_KB290932.1:0-759 GCF_000318175.2 Selenomonas sp. oral taxon 138 str. F0429
GGCGTGAGCATCTTCGCGAACAAAATCAAATGCGGCTGCTGCGGCGGTTACTACGGTGCTAAGGTCTGGCACTCGACCGACAAATACCGCAGAGTCATCTATCGCTGCAACAAGAAATATGCCCACAAAGGGAAGCCATGCAATACAAGACATCTGACGGAGGAAGAAATCAAGCGGATTTTCGTCAAGGCACTGAACTCCTTGATGGAAGTCAAAGAGAACGTGATTGCCGAATTGCGATCACTGATTGACAGCGTTTGCCAGATGGAGGAGCTGACTGAGGAGCGTAACAGAATAGAGCAGGAACTCGGCGTTTTGACAGAACGGCTTGAAAAATTGATTCGTGAGAATGCACGGGTGGCACAGGATCAGACGGCGTATCTGAAACAGGAAAATGAGATTCGCGCACTCTATGTGGAAAAGCAGGGGCATCTAGCGAGGTTGGATGAGCAAATTGCAGAGAGGGAGAGCAAGAGAAATACCTTGGAGGGCATGATTCAAGTGGTATGTGGGATCAATGGAGAGTTAGTTGAGTTTGACGAGGAGCTATGGGGCGGACTGCTTGATCACATTGTGGTCAAGGAGGATGGCGCGGTAGTTGTTGTTTTCAAGGGTGGGATTGAGACTGCAATTGAGGGATGAAGATATAAATTCAAGAGATCACCTTTCACGCAAAAGATTCCATTTACCAGAAGTAGCCTCGCAACAGACGCCGCAAAAAGGGACTGTTGCACGAAGGTAAATTTATCTTTGTGCAAC
>NZ_KB290932.1:779-21313 GCF_000318175.2 Selenomonas sp. oral taxon 138 str. F0429
TGCAATGCTCGCCCTTATTCGTGTGCCCTTATTGATTTATTTCCGACGTCTTCTTATGCCGCTTCTCTCAATGATACCAGATGCCGCTCCAACGTGCCGCTCTGTATCTTTTGATGCAGTTTGAAGACGTTGTGTGCCAGTGCCAGCAGAATGGTCTCACCCAAGACATTCGCACGCCCTCTCGTAAGAAAGCGGCGAAATCCAAAGGCTCCCTTGATCTGTGCAAAGACACCCTCTGCCTGGATGCTGCGGTTCATCCGCAGGACGATGCCTTCCGTGCTCTTGATCCGTGCAAGGTTCTTTGCACGCTCTCGTTGAAAGACCTTGGCAACCTCCAATCTCTTGGTTCGTTCCTCCATTGGTATCTTGCTGTGGTTGCCATGGATGCACTGCTTCTTTCTTTCGCAGCCGTTGCAGTCTGTACACGTGTACATGGTCTTTTCGCTCACATACCCGCGCGCACTCTTTGTCCTGCGCGTCCCCGTCACAACAAGTCGCCGCCCCTCAGCGCACCGGTAGACATCCTCCGCCGCAAGGTAGTTCATGTTCTCCCGCCGCCCGATGTCCTGCTTCCATTTGCGCTTCTTGCTCACTTCGTAGTTGTTCGGCTTGATGTAGGAGGCCTGTCCCTTTTCCCTCAAATACAGGTAGTTCTCCTCACTCTCATATCCTGCATCGGCGACGAGTTTTCGGCTCCTTTTTCCGATGTGTGCATGAAAATCCTCCAAAAACGGGATGAGTGTCCGTGTATCTGTTGGGTTCGGGTAAACACCTGCCCATACGATAAAGGATGCCTTCACGCCATATTGCAGATTATATGCCGGCTTTAACTGACCGTTCTTCATGGCATCTTCTTTCATCCGCATGAAGGTCGCTTCATAATCTGTCTTGGAAAAGCTGTTGCGATCTCCGCAGATGTGCAGCTTCTTTGTGTAGTCCTTCAGACGGCTGATGTAAGAGTCCAATGTCTCCATGGTACGCTGAAGCACGGTCTTTCGTCTTCCACTCCCGTAAACGAAGATGATGTTTTGCTCTTTTTGGATGCGTTTCAAACGTCGGCGCAGACGTTTCAGATGGTGCAGGCGAATCTCAGAGCCACGGCGCAGGTGAATACCGAACTCTTTTTCTACGCCGGCAAGAAAGGTGTCGAGTTTCTCCATGAGTTTGGTACGGTTCTTTGCAACGCCTTTTTTCCAAACGAAGGTGTACTTGCCCGCAACGGCTTCGATCTTTGTACCGTCGACAAAGAGGTTCTCAAACGAGATGGCTCCAACGGATGCAAGAAACTGTGCCATTTGTGCCAGAATCTCCTTGGCGCAGGGGGCAAAGTGATCCCTGCGAAAACGGGCAATGGTTGTGTGATCCGGTGCGGGTTGCCCTTCGAGCAGATACATGAAGTGGATGTCCCTTAGGCATACCTCCTCGATGCGGCGGGAACTGTAGATTTGATTCATGTATGCGTAGATGAGGATGGCAAGCAGCTGATGCGGTGATACGAGATTCCGCTCGGCACGCCGAAAGCTCCTGTACAGTGGTGTAAGATCCATTTGATGGATGCAGTGGAGCAGGAGGCGAACGGGATCGTCCTTCTTGATTTGAAATTCAAAGTTGAGGGGGAGACTGGGTTGAAATGTGCCTCCGTAGGATGTATAATCCTTATGTAAAATTTGGTTTTGCATACTCATATTTTACGCCAGAAGCCGGTGTTTGAAAACACCGGCTTCTGTGTTTTTGCACAAAATTGAGGCTGCTGCACGGTTGTTTCGTGCAACAGCCCCTTTTCTTATGCGGCGGGTGCCGCAAGTATTTTTAGAAGAAGAACTCGACGCGGCCGAAGAGTTTCTCCGCCTTGTCGTCAGCTGTCGGTCCGACATAGATCTCCTTGCCGCGGAAATATTTCGCCGAGAGCACTACGTTTTTGAAAAGCGTATAATCCGTACCGAGCTCTACGCCCTTCGTATCCCACATGGCACCGTCGCTCGTCGGGAACGGGGAAGCGAATCCGCCGAGTTTACGGTAGGCAACATAAGCGCCCCACGATCCCTTGTCCTCCGGGTCAGCCCCCTTGTACTCATAGGTGACCTGCCAGGAACTCTTTGCATTGTCCGCCTTTGTGTTCTCCGCGTAAGCACCGGAGAGCATGCCTGCGTCGCCGAATCGGACGCCGCCGTTCACGGCCCAGATATCCGCCTTCGTGTTTCTAAGATTCTCGGCTCTGTCGTTGAGGTACCGGACCGTATTTCTCCTGTGGAAATGCATCCCTCTGAAATAATTGGAGCCCAGATGGTAGTAGCCCGCACCCAGCAGGACATTATTCTTGTCATACTGCAGTTCGACGCCCTGATAGTTCGCCACGTCTTCATCCCCCGGCAGGTTGTGCGCACCGTGACCGCCGCCGGGCGCGCCGAAGGCGTCGTCCAGATCAATGCGGCCGGCCTGCAGTTTGAACTTCAAATCCTTGCCAAAGCTGACCTCGGCGCCCGAGAACTCATCGTCGAACACGAGAGCGCCGGGTTTCGCATACGCCTCGGCAGAGAGCAGTTCCATCTTGCCGAGTTTCACCTGGAAGTTGCCGTAGTCTCCCTGTGCATAGAGCCGTTTAAGCGTGACTTTGTCTCCGTCGTCATCTCCCGCGTCCGTTTTCAGCTTGGTCTCCGCATCAAGGCGTGCGTTCACGTGCCAGTGGCTGTTGATCTCAGCCGACGGTTCGAGGCGGAACAAGAGATTGTCATCGTTCGTCTTCGTATGATTGAACTTCTTGCGCTGACTCGTATAGGTATACTCGAGTTTGCCGTTCCACTTCACCATGTCGGCATTGCGCTCGAGGTTGGAGACACGGACGCCTAGGTTGTTGAGCTCATCCGCGAATTCAGCGGCAAGGCGGTCGACGAGCGCGCGATCCGATGCGGACATATCGCCCTTTGCCATCGCCTTTGCGACCATCTGCGCCATCTCGTAACGCGTGATGTTGCGGTCGCCGCGGAACGTGCCGTCACCGTAGCCTTCGACAACGCCGTCGGCCGCGAGCTGCGTCACGGCGTCGTATGCCCAGTGATCGCGGGGCACATCGGAGAACGGGTTCGCAGCGGCGAACGTGGTGCTTGCCGCACCGACAACAAGAGCCGTTGCCAGCGCGGATACGAGAGTCTTCTTCATGAGAAACTCCTCCTTCTGATAAATAGAACTTTATCGATTTCCAAAAGGAGCGAATTCTCGCTGAAGTATCCTTGTTTCCTTTTTGCGATAGATTCCCAATCTCTTGGAACGATTTCATCATAGCATGCGAATTAACAAATTGCAAGCTTTATGAGTAAAAAATTTTATATCAGGTTATAATTTTCATCTTATTTTCAGTCCCGGATGCGCGATTTCCCGCGGCGGACGGCCCGATCTCCCGCTCCGTACGGGCTGCGCAGGCCGCCGGTTTTTTTCGGTTCCGCTCGCAGGATGCGCCGCGATTCGCCCGCCAAAAAACAAAAACGAGCTCGGCTTACGAAATTCAATCGTTCGCTGCACATTTTCATGCGGGCGATGCGCCGCTGCTCTTGTCACACAAAAGTTTTTCATAGTATAATAGGGACAAGGAGATGAGCGTGTGATGAAACCGGGGAAACGCAATTACAAGGACTCGCTGTTTCGCGATATATTCAACGATCCGCTGCGTCTGCCCGGTCTCTATCAAGCACTTGAGGGAAGCGCGGCGTCTCCCGATGAGATCAAGCTCGCCGGCATCGACGAGACGTTATTCTCAGGGATCAAGAACGATGTGAGTTTCTTTGTCCGCGATCGGCATGTGATCCTCGCCGAGCATCAAAGCACGATCAATGCGAATATGCCCCTGCGGCTCGCGATGTATCTCATGGAGATCTATCGGCAGTATATTCCCGCGGATGCGGTCTACCGGCGCGCGCTCATTTCGCTCCCCGCACCGCGCTGTTATGTGCTCTACAACGGCGAAGCGGAGATACCCGATCGCCAGATGTTGCGGCTGTCCGAGGCCTTCGGCAGGCAAAAGAGTTCAATGGAGCTTGAAGTCGAGATCATCAATATCAATGATGCGCCAAAGCGCGACATCCTGGAAAGGTGTCACGAGTTAAAGTCCTATAGTGTCTTCATCGCCAAGGTGCGCGAGAGCGTCAATCATGGAAGTATGCTCAAATCCGCCGTTATCGACGCGGTTGAGTACTGTATCAAGAATGACTATCTAAGAGATTATTTCCGGAAGAAATATAAGGAGGAGGTTTTCGATATGCTGAACTTTGCATGGGATCAAGAGCGCGCCCTCCAGGTGCGTGCCGAGGAAGCGATGGAAATAGGAATGGAAAAGGGATTGGAAAAAGGCAGACAGGAAGGCAAGCAAGAGGGGTTGGTGCGTTCGATTCGCAATCTTATGGAGAACCTGCAATGGACGCCCGATAAGGCGATGGACGCGCTATCTGTCCCTCCAGCGGAGCGCAGCCGATACAAGGCAATACTGTAATAATGGACCGGCCGGGGCTGTCCATGGAAAAGGCAATGGACGTTCTGCACCCGCCCGGAGAACGCAGGAAGTATGAGCTTTTGGTGAAGGGCTGAGGTAAAATCGCCCTGCGATTTTAGCCGCAAAAAAGGGGCTGTAACGGTAGTGTCAAAAACACTATTTCGTTACAGTCCCTAAGAAAGATGCCCTTCAATCATCGGTATGGGGCAGCAACACTCAAATCGTCACCGTTCCACTGTGTTCCATATCGACGGTCACTGTCGCAGTGGGAAATGTGATCTCGTAGACAATGAGTGCGTCACCGACCGCAGCAATTGTTTCGTCGTAGCCCGGAATCTTTGCTGTGAATGTATCGGCGAGGTCGAAGATACTGCGCTTGCTCTTCGCGGCAGTGCCGACGGCACGGACATGTGCCGTTCCCCCGTCATGAGGGATCGTGGTGAACGAAACTGTATGGTTTGCGTCGATTTCACCAACCTTTGCATTGTCTGGAAAGGTTGCGAAGTAGACGAGCTTTTTCTCCTCTGCATAGACAAAATTCACAATGCGCACATGGGGCGTATTGTCCACCGATGATAGCATGAGGACAATATGGACGTGATGGATGTAGGGGGTTGTTCTGTTTAAGGAAACAAAGTGGATGAAGATTGGTACTCTATAGGGGGACATTGGCAGGGAAAAGATGCGCTGAGAGAAGTTGGACTACAGTTATCAGCGTTTCTTACAATACAGTCAACAAATTAATTAAGACATGTTATCCTTAAAGCTTTTCGAGTTGTTTTAAATGATCTTGCACTAATGTGTGTGAATACATTTTAGGTTGATCGGAATCACGAACAATTCGCCATAGGATAGCAGCTGCCTTTAATTTTGATTTGAACTTGTCATTTATGGGATCAGCGCAGAAATCTTTTAAGAAGCGGTTCCATTCGCATGCAGAAGAATCATACTTTGCATACGTCGATATCCCCTTATATACATTCAACATGTCCTGTATAGTAAACGATGTGTCGTGATCCGCTTTCACCTTTCGCCATGCGGTCGCCATATCTGCTGTAAATTTAAAGGGAGCAACCCTCGTCAGATTTGAGAAATATGTTCTAAACTTTGTGTTGAACGAAAAGTTGCAAGCAAGTAATGGTGTGTCCAAGGAAATCGCTCCAGATGATATCATCTGCTCTTTTTCGGGAGTGGCTTTGACTATGTTCCCTTTAAAGTATTCTGCAATGTTGTGATTGAGATCTTTTTTTACCCCCCCGTGTGCAATTCCAATCTTTTTGCAAATCTCTACGAGTTCTGTTCGATACCAATAATATTTTATAAACTCCTCATATGAGCGAATCTCATCAAATGCAGGACGCTGTGCCATAATGACATCTCCTTTCGTAAATAGCAGGTCAGACAAATAGATGTTTATCATTATATCACATTTATGGTATGACACAGCGCATGATTTCGAGATGGGGCAGGCGCGTGTCTTTCGGTGTGACCGCATCACTGCGGTGGAGGAGTGTATGGATGTGGCGGGGATGCCTCTCTTGTCCTTTGCACGCCCCTCAGAGGAACTTTATCGCCGTGCAGATGCTCTCTCCTTTGTTGTCGAAATTACAGCAAAAGGACGAGATTTTTTTTATAAAGAACACTATTCATCCATGCGACTTGTGGAGGAGAATGGGCGGTACTATATCCATGGATTTTACAATGTGGGCGAGGAGGAGTTTATCGCGGATTACTTTATCCACTATGGAGATGAAGTTCAAACGGTCGAGTCTATGGCACTCAGAGAGGTGATCCGTACACGGCTACGTACGTTGACGATGCATTATAAGGAGATGGCGTAATTACTCATCGACTACATTTTGATTATGTGCAGAACCTCCCGCATAGGGAAACTGTGGCAGGCACAAACGAAATGCGAAGGTCTCGCGATCAACGATACCGATTGTCTGGTCGCTATCGTATAGGGCGAGAAGGAACTCTGCCATTTGGTTGCTTGTGTGATAGGTGCCGAACGCCTTGTCATAGTCATAGGCGGCGTTGTTGTTCGCGACTGCGCCGAACTCGGTCTGCGTTGCAGCGGGGGCAAGGAGCTTTGCACGGAGCTTCGCGCCGCGTGCTATGAGTTCATGTGCGAGTCCCTCGGTGAATGCACTGACATAGAATTTTGTCGCGCAGTAGGTGACAGCAGTTGGGACAATGGTGTAGCCGCCGACGGAGGAAATGTTGATCAGCTGCGTATCTTCTATCTCAGCGAAGTCTCGTACGAAGAGTGTGGAAAAGACGGTCAGTGCCTCGATGTTTAGATGAAGCATTTGTCTGATTTTGTCAAGGTCGGATGTGCCGACTGCGCCATAGCTTCCAAAGCCCGCATTGTTGATCCATGTCCCAATAGGTAAGGCTTTTATTGTATCATAGACTTGTGTGACGTTCTCGACAGAAGAGAGATCGGCAGTTTTGATAATGATGTCCAGTGCCGGATGTGCGGCAAGAATCTCTTCCTTTAGGGCATTTAGTCGCTCTGTGCGCCGTGCAATAAGGATGAGGTTGTGTCCACGCCCGGCGAATGCCTTTGCTGTCGCCGCTCCGATGCCGGAGCTTGCCCCCGTGATCACGGTGTATCTGCTGTTTTGTTTGTTCATGATGAAATCCTCCTTTTGGCACTACTTTACAATGTAGAGTATACTCTATGTCAAGGAGAGGATTTTATGGAATATAGTATTGGTGAATTTTCACGGAAAACGGGGCTGGGAATTCATACGCTGCGTTACTATGAGCATGAGGGACTGCTCCTGCCGGAGCGTACGGCGGCGAATCGGCGGTGCTACTCTGAACGAGATGTTGCGTGGGCAGCATTCATCCTGCGACTCAAGGAGACGGGGATGCCAATTCGGGAGATTCGGCGCTATGCTGCGTTGCGGGCAGAGGGCGACGATACTCTTTCAGCGCGGATGGAAATGCTCATAGGGCACCGTGCCAATCTTGCGGCAGAGGTGGAGAAGCTGCACGCACATATGGAGGCACTCGATGCCAAGATCGCATTTTATTGTGAGGTAATCGAGGAGCATGGTAAAGAATGATTTGATGCGGAGCGAGCTAGTCATATTATGCACATAGGAAAGATATTGCCATGATACCTGTGTTGTCTCACACAAAGAGCTTTCTGCCGTTGTTGGGACGCTACAGGCGGGATTTTTTCGCAAAGAATCATTAGGCAACTTCCACCATCCTGTGTTATAATTTTCTTATATTTGAAATATGGGAGGGAAGACCGTTGTTTGCAAAGACCTATGGTGCGACGACCCTCGGGATAGATGGACGGATTATCGACGTTGAGGTGGATGTGTCGCCCGGGCTGCCGGGCTTTGAACTGGTGGGGCTTCCCGATA
Organism: Selenomonas sp. oral taxon 138 str. F0429; assembly: GCF_000318175.2. Classification (NCBI taxonomy): domain Bacteria; kingdom Bacillati; phylum Bacillota; class Negativicutes; order Selenomonadales; family Selenomonadaceae; genus Selenomonas; species Selenomonas sp. oral taxon 138. The sequence goes on from NZ_KB290932.1 coordinate 8,646, forward strand.
CGTCGGTGAAGGAGTCGAAGGAGCGGGTACGCACTGCAATCCGCAACTCCGGCATTCAGCTGCGGCAGGAGCGAGTGACGGTCAATCTTGCGCCCGCCGATGTGCGAAAGGACAGTTCGGGGCTTGATCTGCCGATTGCGGTTGGTCTGCTTGCATCCTACGGTATGGTTCCCGAGACGGCGGTGCAGAATGCGCTCTTCTGTGCAGAGCTTTCTCTCGATGGAAACTGCCGTCCGATCAGCGGCATTCTCCCGATGGCGATTACGGCGCGGGAACATGGTCTGACGGAGTTTTACGTTGCTCCATCCAATGCAGACGAAGCACTCCTCATTGACGGACTGAAGGTCTATGCGATTGATAACTTGGCACAACTTGTGCGTCATTTGACAGGCGTAGAAACGCTTTCTCCTGCTGTGCCACAAGCAACAGAGCAGAAAAAGGATGCCGCTTTCACCGATGACTTTGCAGACGTGCAGGGACAGTATCAGGCGAAACGTGCGCTTGAGATTGCGGCGGCAGGAGGGCACAATGTCCTCATGGTTGGCGTGCCCGGTTCGGGCAAGACGATGCTGGCGCGTCGGATGAGTTCGATCCTGCCCGAACTGACGAAGGAAGAAGCCATCGAGCTCACGAAGATTTACAGTATCTCGGGGCTGCTCGGCAAGGATACAGGGCTTGTGACGACGCGCCCCTTCCGCAGTCCGCATCATACATCCTCGACGGTGGCGATGATCGGCGGTGGGAGCATCCCGCGTCCGGGCGAGGTGACACTCGCGCATCACGGCGTACTCTTTCTCGACGAGCTGCCGGAGTTCAGCAAGAAGACGCTTGAGGTGCTACGTGAGCCAATTGAGGATCGCCAGATTACGGTATCGCGCGCCAACGCAACACTGACGTTTCCCTCTAGTATCATTTTGGTAGCGGCAATGAACGAAGTAACGTCGATAACGATACAATGTAATGATATGCAGGAGGTCGCTTGATTTCTTATGTGAAGTTGCGACATTCGTGGTATGGAGAGAAAATGAGTAATCTATTTATTATAGGGAACGGATTTGATTTATCACATGGTATAAAAAGCTCCTATAGAGATTTTCGTGAATATCTACAGGAGCAATATGATCCAACAAAACATGAAGTATATGATATCCCAACGATTAATTGGGAGCATACCTATGATTATAGTGATATAGCAGATTTTTGGTTTAATGTTTTTGATGCGAATAATGATGACATAGAATGGAGCAAGTTCGAGAACTCTTTATATGGGCAGAGTTATGGTGATTGTTTTTCTGAAATGGTTATGGATAGAGATGGGGAGGAGAATCTTTTTAAGACAGTAGGAAACAATGGGCCGTTATCGCGGTCAATAGTTGATATTGTTCCTTTTATAAATCGATTCTTTACAGAGTGGATAAACCAAATAGAAATTGATGATGTAAAGCCTAGAAAAGAATTTCAAGAGTTAATTGATCGCAATAAAAGTATCTTCTTTTCCACGAATTATACACTTACGTTGGAGAAGGTTTACAATATAAGTAAAGTATGCCATATCCATGGAAAAATTGGAGAAGATTTCATATTTGGTCATGGAGAAGATGAGTCGCTTTACGAAAAATATGAGAAAGAAAATATTGGAACGGAGTATTATCTTTCTCATATTGATAAGGTGCTTAGAAAAGACGTACAGAAAGCATTGAAAACTCATCGTAGTTTTTTTGAGCTTCTTGGGAAAAGGGGCATTGAAAAGATATATTCTTATGGTTTTTCATATGGAAAAGCTGACTTAATATATGTGCAGGAGATAGCGAAGTCTTTGAGTAGAAACGTAATATGGTATTTAAATAGCTTTGATGATGCAAATGGTCGCAATAGCGCATTTGAATACTCCATAAGAGCATGTGGCTTTAGAGGTACTTTCGATAGATTCAGCTGATGAGGGAGAATCCAAACTGTTACGGGGAATTCGCCATAAATGTGCGAATCCCTTTATTTTTTGTAATAAAGTGAAGAGAGTATAGAATGTATAAGGTCATAAGAGGAGAGGGTCGTCTACATATGGATTAAGCCCTTTAGAATCACATGTGCATTCTGTTATCTTTCTTAGAAGCAACGCCTATCAGGATATTATCTTCTTGGAACGAATAAGATAGTAAATGGAATTGTAGAGAATATTTACGATGGGGATTATCACTCCATGATCTAAAATTGGTATATGAGGTCTTGGAAGAAGACCTTGGTATGGGGGTGCCTATGCCAGTGTAGATGCGTATGCTAAGTAATTTGACGATAGACTATAATTGTGCTATTATCAGACTGAAATTAGTCTGGAGGTAAATTCTTATGGGTAATAATCTTATCTATTTAGATACATATGTTCTTCAAAAGGATATGCGTATTAGAATGCCAAAGAGTATACTATCAAATTTAAATGTTGAAAAAGGGAAGTCAAAGTTCAATATATTTTTTGATAAGACAAACGCTTGTCTTGTACTAAAAGTAGATGAAGTGACCACAGAGGATAATAGATGAAAAAGGTGAATGATACTCATAATATACGAATTGAACGAATATGGTCTATGCCCAATAAGAATACCTTTGAAATGACTCCTATAAAAAAACTTCTATCTGAAGAAGTTGATTTGACAAAAATGTGGGTAGATCCTTTTGCAAATCGGAACAGAATAGCAAGTATTACAAATGATCTAAGTAAAGAATATGATACAGATTATCATATGGATGCCTTGGATTTTTTAAATATGTTCGATTCTGAGTCTGTTGATGGTGTCCTTTATGATCCTCCATATTCACCGCGTCAAGTTAGTGAATGTTATAATAGTGTCGGATACAATGTCACTTGGGATACAACCAAAGCTTCTTTTTGGGGGAATCATAAAAGAGCGATTTCTCGTATAGTTAAGCTTGGAGGTAAAGTTATTACATTTGGATGGAACAGTGGTGGAATTGGGTATAAATACGGTTTTGAGATAGAGCGAATATTACTTATTCCTCACGGTGGGTGGCATAATGATACTATTTGTACTGTGGAAGTTAAAACCCATAAGGGAAACTATAGTCCTATTGCAAAATCAGAAGAAAAACAAATGAAGGCGGTTCCTATGCTTACATCACGGGATATGCAGCTAATTGAAATCCTTCAAAAGCTTCCTACTAATTATTGGGATTTTAAGGAAGAAGATACAAAAACATATACACATGGCATTCACAACTATCCTGCTATGATGGTAAGTCCGATAAGTAGAAATATCATAAAAATAGTGCGTAATATTCAACCAGTAAAATCCATATTTGACCCTTTTGCTGGTTCGGGAACTGTACTTGTTGAAGGTATGCTGAGTGGTATGGATATAGTTGCTGGCAATGATATAAATCCATTTGCGCTGCTTCTTTGTAAGGCTAAAACGACTAAACTAGATTATTCAAAGTTAAAAAGTTCATCTGAATTACTATTAGCAAATATACATGATAGACTATACTCTAACAAAGAATCTTTAGAAAAAGTCGATACATATATTTCTGAAACACTTGGGCTTGATATTGCTGGAAAAAAAGGGTGGGCTGATAAAGCACCATCAATACTGGTTGACTTTTGCAATATAAATAAACTGGATATCCAAATCCCTGACTTTAAAAACATTGGATATTGGTTTAGGCCACGTGTTATTTTAGAGTTGGCAATTATCAAATCAGAAATCTATAAAGTCGCTGATTTTGATATTAGAGATTTTATGTTTGTTGCTATGAGTGAATCAATACGCCTTGTATCAAATCGCCGAAATGGTGAATTTAAGATGTTCAGGATGCCAGCTCCCAAAGTATTAAAGTTCAACCCCGATGTTTATACAGAGTTCGCGGATATTCTTTTACGTAATGTAAAAAAAATGCAAGACTTCAGTTGTACCTTAGCAAAAAATTCATTTGTGACGAAGACAACTATTTACAATAACAACACATGTACTTTGGAAGATGTTCCTGATAACACATTTGATCTAGTAATAACTTCTCCTCCATACGGTGATAGTAGAACCACTGTCGCATATGGCGAATATAGTCGTCTTTCACTACAATGGATAAATCCTCATAATCTCTCTGAAAAAGAGATTATGAGGATAGATAAAACACTGATGGGAGGCAATAAATATCGAAATGGTTTTGAGTTTTCACTTCAAAGTGAAACGTTGCGAGTAGCACTATCTAAAATAAAAGACATTGATATTGAGCGAGCTGGTGATGTATACAGCTTTTATAAAGATTTAGATGCTTCGATAAAGAGTATTGCAGCAAAAACTAAATCTGGTGGATATCAGTTTTGGGTAGTAGGCAATCGTACTGTAAAAAATGAATTGTTACAAACGGATGTTATCATTACAGAGCTGGCTTCACAGTATGGTTTAGTTCCTATTTATATAGTAAATAGAAATATACCAAACAAGATTATGCCTTTCCGTAATTCGCCTACAAACGAAATAGGGAAGACTAATACGACTATGACCATGGAACATATTGTTATTCTTCGAAAAAAATAAAAAAGATGCTCTTATTTTGGAATACCCAATAAGAGCATCTTTTTTTACAATAAGGGCGTCCTTGTATCAAAACAATCGTTGAGTTTGTTATAAGATACTCTAATTGCAGTGCCGTTATCGTGAGGTTTTCCTTTTTTATTGCCCGAAGCATATACCCCCAGTCTGATGTCTATCTCTAAATCTCCAGCAACTAAACCTTCTATCAGTTTCTCGGCACTAAAGTTTTCTAAGCTATATGCTTTTATATAATGAAAGTATTCTTTACCGGACTCAATTTTACTTGTCGCTTGGACGTGGTACATTTTTCCTTCAGGATATTTCTTTTTACAGGCTCTTTCTAATTGATCTTTTTGCCAGTATATATCTTCAAGAATTCCATCTTCTGCATGCTCTAAATATATTCTATCTCCTTTTTGCGTCAGCTTCATAAAAGGTTCGCCATTTAAACTATTGAAATCTTTACCGTTTACCGATGTATGTAAAACCTTAATATCCTCGTTGATTTTTCGTGATTCATCTGTCTGATATCCATAACGCGCTCTCAGAATTCTATTATTAACCCCTCTCTTACTTGGCGATTTTGTTAATAGCGTAACCTTTTTATTTGCTCCTATTCGACTTGCTTTTAACTCTACACCTCCAATATCCGAAGCCGAAATTGAATTTTCTTCAATTCCTAGTTCATCTTCTAGTGTTTTTCCCACTCCAGTATCACCAGTACGATGAGATTCAATAAACTCCTTGTCTCTGATCTCCTCCATTTTTTTCTTAAATTTGTCATCGGATGTTAAGTCACCTGATATTTTTATTCTTCTTTCTGCCATAGCAGTAATATCTCCTATCTATACGATTCTGTTGTTGTTTTTAAACAACAGTGAATGATCATTTTCTTTGATTCGGAACGCTGTTCCATGATCATGAGTTTGACCGTCTTTTAGACCTCCGTGATATTGACCTATTCGTAGATCTACGTATATTTTTCCTTGTTCAAGTAAGGCAACAAAAGAGTCATAGTTAAAGCCTGAGACCTCGTATGCCTCTACAAATTTAAACTCTTCATCTCTCCCAGAACCTTGTGCGTATGCTTTGGCATAAATAAACGTATTCTTATATTTCCTTTCGAAGGCCGTTTTCAACTCCGTTCTTGTCCAGTACGCATATTCTGTTTTGGTTTCGTCTATAATTGATATTTGGGTTGGGCTGCAAGAGATTTTAAGACTATGCCCTGTGTTTGCGATTGAGGTAAATCCAGCTGCAGATAGCGTTACATGAAGAACTTTTTCCTCGTTATCATATGCATCACTTGAATATCCGAACGTTATTCGTAAAGTATTAATTGCCCCTCGGGGTTGAGGCGTTTTTGTGAAGATAGTGAGCATACTGTTAGATCCAAGGCGACATGACTTAAGTTCATAGTCGCCAAAGTCTGGGCCATCGATATTGTTTTCCTGAATTCCAAGGAGATCCTCTAATGTTTTTCCGATTCCTGTAGGGCCAGCTCGGTGGGTTCGAACCCATCCCACATCGCAAATTTTTTTATATTCACTAATAAATTCATTCAATGTTTGAATCATGTATGATCATTCCTTTCAGTTGAGTTTGATGCCTATTAATAGCTCTCTACATTAAGAAATATTCGACATTTACACCCCCGCCCCCTGCATGTTGAGTCTTATTATTTTTAGTAGGTATCTGTTACCATCTCAAAATGCTGCTCTTGTTCCCTGTGTTGGAAGATCTTTCTGAAGGTATCGTGGCACATGTATCGGCTCAGAGCGCACTATGAATGTCTGCTGACTTATCACGGCAAATTGTCTTATCAAGCGCAAGATTGGAAATCAAGATTTGTGAGGGAAATCTATTCATTACTCTTTCTGGCATACTATGTGTTTTTTACCAGCATTGCACATAGAAAAACTTCCTTATGTTATTGAGTGATAACATAAGGAAGTTTTTCTTATATATAATATGTAGATACTACTCGCTATTACTGCGATATCGTAAAAACCGCTACAATTAGAGTTTGTTTTTGATAAAAATATAAATCGCATAGAAATAGTTGACGAATATATAAAAATTTGTTAATATACAATTGAACTTGAAAGGAGTGATGGAAATGCCGACAGGTTTCGATAGAACTATTTTTTTTGACAATATTTCCTATTTGATAAGGAAGAATGATCTAAAAATAGGAGAAATCGAGAATAGTGCAGGGGTCAGTGCTGGATATATATCCCGTGCCAGCAAAGATGAAAAGTCGAAGCCAGGTGTCGAGTTTGTCATGAAGGTCGCAGAGTTGTTGCATATCAATGTCGATACCTTGCTGCGGGCAGACTTGACGAATGCTACGCCGACCGAGAAGTATCTTATGTCATTCTTAGGAAAACTCAATAGCGACACTGTCGCAGATAGCCTTAACTGGGTACGTGAATCAAGGGTGGAGTTAAATCGATTGCAGGAAGATGAATACGGTAATACTGGGCATCCATTATTTAAATTGCGTACTTACGATGCGTCAAACGATTATGATGAATCGGTCGGAGAAGTTACTCAGGTGGTCTTCGCATCACATAACTTTGATTGTCGTACGGGGATATACAGGGATTGCTATTCCTTACGAATGAAGAATGGCACACTCTTACACTTGATGAACATTTGCAAAATATTTTCATCTCTTTCTGATCCTGATACTTACGCCATAGAAATCTGGATGACTCCGCCGAGACAGGAACCTCAGTTTCTTTGTGATAACAAGGGGGAAACTACGATTTCTCACCTTCTCGATGGCTTATATTCGACTGTCAATGAGAATATGAGCCATCCCAAAATTGATAAGAGTTTACGATATGCCATTGATGCATTCATGCAGAATGACATGGAAGATGATCCCCCGGTGATTGACGAAGATGATATCCCGTTTTAAGGAGGTTCGTAGTATATGAAGATAGAAATTCGTAGCCTAGGCAATGACTGCTCCAATCCCACGCGTTTCTGCGATGCAATCATTGAAGAGGATAAACAAATTTATCTGGTTCGTAAGGAGCGGAAAACGCGTCGTTATGTCAAAATCCTTTGGGAAGATGTCGTTTACCAAGTGAATAAGTTGAAAACTCAAAACATGAAGCTACCGCAACATGCCCCGTAAATAACGTGGAGCTAACCGCCGGAGTTATCTGATTCAGCCGTTAGGCTAGATGGATAACTCTGGCGGTTTTTTATTTAACGAATGTGAGGGAAAGATATTTGGAGGAGTTGATGCCTAACAAAAGATACTTTTCTCCTTTTTGGTGAGAGGAGATAAAGGTTTTATTTCAAATGAACCGGATCGAGTGATTCGGCTCACAATCTCAAAGCCTTGAGATGGCCATCAGAGGCGGCGGGAACATACGAAGACCATGCTGCGCATACGCAACGCATATGGCACTTCGATGTCCCACCGTTTACCGCTATGCCCATTTTTAGGTAATTGCGGCCGGTGTACGTCAAGTGCATCGGCCTTCGTTGTATCCCGCTGACCTTGTTCAGACAGAAAGGATACAACGATGAAGCAGTATTTCATTCCAATGGAAGTTACCTCCGAGACGATTAGGGATTTCGAGATTGAGCCACAAGATGTCGAATGGTGGTGGATCGGCAATCGACGGGAAAGCGTTGTGAAGATTCCGGTGACGGAAGAGGTATACCGCGAATATATGCGCCCAATATGGCGTGAGCAAAAGGAAGCAACGCGAGCGAAGAAGCTTTGTGTGAATCAGAGTCGCAAGGATGCATGCAAGCATGACTGCGATCATTGCACACAGCCTGTGTTCAGGGAATCCTCTATTGACATGATGCCCGAGGAGGCGGTTTCTTCGATGAGCCTCGAGGATTTCTGCATCCGGAAACTCATGATAGAGCAACTCCTTGAGGCGATGGAAGATCTCGCCCCGGAAGATCGACTGCTTCTCCAACTGATCGGGGAGGGTGAATCTGAGCGCACAATTGCTGAAATCCTCGGCAAATCAAAGACTGCAGTTCATAAGCGAAAAGACAGGCTTTATGCGGTGCTCCGAGATTTTTTGAAAACAGGGTGACCGTTTCGGCGGTTTTTGTCCGCTCTCCTGTGAAAGGAGGGAAGAGGAATGCGAAGCAAGGAAATCGCAGCCGTTCTCATGGCAATCAGTCTGATTGCCCGTAATGCCGCAAAGAAAATCTTGATGAAAGGAACTGATGGACATGGTTGATCTGAAAGATCTCCCCCAAATGCTGCGAGACGCAGCCGATGCCCTGGAAGCAATACAGTCTGGACAGACAGAGGAAAAAGCCGTCTCCCTTGAAGCTGTACGCGCTGTTCTCGTGCGTAAGAGTACGGAGGGAAAGCGTGAGGCGGTCAAGGCACTCATTACAAAGTATGGCGCGGATCGTCTAAGTGATATTCCTCAAGATGCCTACGCTGCCATGCTCAAAGAAGCAGAGGAACTCTGATGGGGACACACGCATTGTTGTCGCCTTCGGCGGCACATCGGTGGATGAACTGTCCACCGTCCGCTTGCCTTGAACGTGAATTTCCATCTTCATCGAGTGAAGTAGCCGCCGAAGGAACAGCAGCGCACGCGCTCTGTGAGCATAAGCTGCGTAAACTTCTGAAGCTCCGCACCAAGCGGCCGCAGTCAGATTTTGAAGATGATGAGATGGATCGCTGTTCCGATGACTATGTTTTGTTCGTGCAGGAACGGATGAGAGAAATTCCTTCGCCGATGGTGCTTGTCGAGCAGCGGCTCGACATTACACGTTATGTGACGGAGGCGTTCGGAACGGCAGACTGCATCATCGTCGGTGGAGACAGGCTCCACATTGTTGACTTCAAATACGGTGTGGGCGTACTCGTGGAGGCGGAACACAATCCCCAGATGATGCTCTACGCACTCGGCGCATTGGAACTTCTCGACGGAATCTATGATATCCAGAAAATCTCCGTGAGTATCTTCCAACCTCGAAGGGAAAATGTATGCACATGGTCGCTCTCCAAAGAAGAGCTTCTGCGTTGGGCGAGGGACGATCTTGTAGAGAAAGCGCGCCTCGCCTATGCGGGCGAGGGAGAATACTGCGCAGGCGAATGGTGTACGTTTTGCCGTGCATCGGTTCGCTGCAGGGCGCGTGCGGAGGAAAAACTGCGGCTTGCCAAAGAGGAGTTCAAGTATCCTCCGCTCATTACAGACGAGGAGATTGAGGACGTTCTCGGAGAAATCCCGGAACTCATCAAGTGGGCAAATGCCATTCTCGCCTATGCGACGGATGCGGCGGTCAACCACGGCAAGGCGTGGACGGGCTTCAAGATTGTGGAGTGGCGTTCCGTCCGCAGGTATAAGGATGAGGATGCCGTTGCAAGGGAAGCAGAATCGGCAGGGTATACGGACATCTTCGATAAGAAACTCATTTCACTGACCCAGATGGAAAAGTTGATGGGAAAGAAAGTATTTACAGATATTCTTGGCGGTCTTATCGAAAAGCCGCCCGGAAAGCCGACACTCGTCCCGGTATCGGACAAGCGTCCGGCGATTCATACAGGCAGTGCTCAGTCAGAATTCACAGCGATTACGGAGGTACATTAACATGGCAATGAAAAACAACAACACGAAGGTTATCACGGGCAAGGTTCGTCTCTCCTATGCACATGTGTGGGAGCCGGTATCCATCAACGGCGGCGAGGAGAAATACTCCGTCAGCCTTATCATTCCTAAATCGGATACCAAGACAGTCAAGGATATCCAAGCGGCGGTGGATGCTGCCATCGACGCAGGACTCGGCAAGTTCGGCGGGAAGAAGCCGAACAAGGGAGCGATCAAGCTACCACTGCGCGATGGTGATGTCGAGCGTCCGGATGACGAGAACTACAAAGATGCCTACTTCATCAACGCAAACTCTCGGACGGCACCGCAGATTGTTGATTCGAAGGTGCAGCCGATTCTGGATCGTGACGAGGTCTACTCCGGATGCTATGCCCATGTGAGCATTACACTCTATGCGTTCAACAGCAACGGCAACAAAGGAATCGCATGCGGACTCGGAAATATCCAGAAAATCGCAGACGGCGAACCGCTCGGCGGGCGTACAACGGCCGCATCGGATTTCCGGAACCTTGACGATGCGGACGAAGATTTCCTCAGCTAATCAATCGGAATTTGCAGGAATGGGCGGCGGCGCAAGCCGTCGCCTGTTTTTATGGGAGAACAGATATGAAGTCAATCAGTATTGATATTGAGACATTTTCAAGCGTCCCACTTGTAAAGGCGGGTATATATAAATATGCGGAGGCAGAGGATTTTGAAATCCTGCTGTTCGGATATTCTGTGGACGGAGAAGAAGTGCAGGTTGTGGATCTGGCGAAAGGGAAAGAGATCCCGAAAGATATTCTTGCGGCACTGACGGATGATACTGTCACAAAATGGGCATTCAACGCCATGTTTGAGCGCGTATGTCTTTCGCGACATCTTGGCATCCACCTGAAACCAAACGCATGGCGTTGCTCGATGATCTGGGCGGCGACACTCGGACTGCCGTTATCTCTGAAAGATGTAGGGGCTGTGCTGCGGCTTGATCGGCAGAAGTTGGGGGAGGGAAAAGACCTCATACGGTATTTCTGTGTCCCGTGCAAGGCGACCAAGAGTAACGGCGGCAGGACGCGCAATTTTCCTATGGATGCCCCGGAGAAGTGGGAACTGTTTAAGGCATACAATAAACGAGATGTGGAAACAGAACTGTCGATTCAAGTACGGCTGCAAAAATTTCCCGTGCCGGAGAGCGAGTGGGAGAACTATGTCATAGACCAAGAAATCAATGACCGTGGGATTTCGGTAGATACCACATTTGTCACACAGGCGATCTGCTGCGATGAGCGCAGCAAGGTAATTTGTCTTGAACGGGCGCGGAAACTCACCGGTCTTGAGAATCCGAACTCTCCGCTGCAGCTTATGGACTGGCTGCGCGGGAAAGGACTCTCGGTGGAATCTCTCGCAAAAAGTGAAGTGACCAAAATGATTAAAACAGCAACGGGAGATGTGCGGGAGGTATTGGAACTGCGGCAGCAACTATCCAAGACAAGCGTCAAGAAGTATATGGCAATGGAAGCGGTCACGGGAGCGGATCACCGTGCACGTGGATTGTTCCAGTTTTACGGTGCAAACAGAACGGGGCGCTTCGCGGGGCGACTCATTCAATTACAGAATCTGCCCCAAAACCATCTCACGCAGCTGAAGGAGGTTCGCACACTTGTCAAAGACGGTAATTTCGACCTTCTGGATATGCTCTATGACAGCACCTCGGATGTGCTCTCACAGCTTATCCGCACCTCATTTGTACCCCGCTCCGGCTTCCGTTTCATTGTCGCTGATTACTCTGCCATCGAAGCAAGAGTTCTCGCATGGCTTGCGGGGGAGCGGTGGGTACTTGATGTGTTCCGAGAGAACGGGGACATTTACTGCGAAACGGCATCTCGGATGTTTCATTGCAAAGTTGAAAAGCACGGCGAGAATGCAGACTTGCGTCAGAAAGGGAAGCAGGCAGTTTTGAGTTGTGGATACGGCGGCTCCGTCGGTGCTCTTGTTGCGATGGGCGCAGTCGAGTCCGGCATGAAGGAGGAGGAACTTCAGCCGCTTGTGGATTTGTGGCGTGCGTCAAATCCACATATTGTGCAATTCTGGTGGGATGTGGATCGTGCCGTCAAGACCTGTGTGAAGCGGCGTGTTGAAGTAGAAACACACGGCATCCGTTGCACGTATAAGTGCGGTGTTTTGTTTATACGTTTGCCAAGCGGCAGAGAACTCGCGTATGCAAAGCCACGCATCGGAGAGAATCGATTCGGAGGGGAATCCGTCACCTATGAAGGTCTTGGTATGACAAAGAAGTGGGAGAGGATTGAAACCTTCGGCGGGAAACTTGTTGAAAATATCACACAGGGAACAGCTCGTGATCTGCTCGTCTTCGCAATGAAACAGCTTCGAAACAGGGGCTTTGACATTGTGATGCACGTTCATGACGAAATCGTACTCGAAGTCCCATACGGAGTTTCATCGGTGGAGGAGATATGCTCCATTATGGCTGAGAATTCGCCGTGGGCGAAGGGGCTGCCGCTCAAGGCGGATG
>NZ_KB290934.1:0-988 GCF_000318175.2 Selenomonas sp. oral taxon 138 str. F0429
CGAAAGGCTCCGGCGATGCGCGAATGCAGCCGCTTTACTTCCTCATCACCACGGCGGGGACGGATACACAGTCCATCTGCTACGAGACGCACCAGAAAGCGAAAGACATTCTGGAAGGTCGAAAGATTGACCCGACCTTCTATCCCGTGATCTATGGAGCGAAGGAAGATGAGGATTGGACAGATCCCGAGGTATGGAAACGGTCGAATCCGTCCCTCGGCATCACGGTCGGCATCGACAAGGTACAGGCGGCTTGTGATTCGGCACGGCAGAATCCCGCCGAGGAAAACAGCTTTCGTCAGCTCCGTCTGAACCAGTGGGTGAAGCAGTCCGTACGGTGGATGCCGATGGATAAGTGGGATGCGTGTGCCATACCCGTGGATGCAGAAGGCTTGGAAGGTCGCGTCTGCTACGGCGGTCTTGACCTTTCCTCCACGATGGATATTACGGCATTTGTCCTCGTGTTTCCTCCGACGGAGGAAGATGAGCCGTTTGCCGTCCTTCCGTACTTTTGGATTCCAGAGGAGAACATTGACCTGCGTGTGCGGCGCGACCACGTTCCGTACGACGTGTGGGAGAGGCAAGGTTTCCTGCAAACAACAGAGGGAAACGTCGTGCATTATGGATTCATCGAGGCGTTCATTGAGAAGCTGGGCGAAAAGTACAACATCCGAGAGATTGCGTTCGACCGATGGGGCGCGGTGCAGATGGTACAGAACCTCGAAGGAATGGGATTCACCGTTGTTCCGTTCGGGCAGGGCTTCAAGGATATGAGTCCGCCGACCAAAGAGCTGATGAAGCTGACGCTGGAAAAGAAAATAGCGCACGGCGGGCATCCCGTCATGCGCTGGATGGCAGACAACATCTTCATTCGCACCGATCCTGCGGGGAACATCAAGGCGGACAAGGAGAAGTCCACCGAGAAGATTGACGGTGTGATTGCGCTCATCATGGCTCTGGATCGTGCGATTCGGTGTGGAAATGATAC
>NZ_KB290935.1:0-60409 GCF_000318175.2 Selenomonas sp. oral taxon 138 str. F0429
CTGCCTCCGCCGATTTATTTTCGGCGGAGGCAGCTTCTTTTTTATCTGATCATCAGAAGTCGTACGTCAGACCGAGCCAGTAGCTGCGGCGGGAGATATAGGAGCCGCCCGCGATGCCGTCTGCGTCGATCTCGTCATAGTAGTCGCCGTACTTCGTGCCGTTTACCGCCGTCCTTGTCTGGTCGAAGTTGCGGTTCAGCAGATTGTTGACGGCGAACTGCATGGAGAGCCCATCACGCAGCTTGTGCGTCACGCCCATGTTGAGGACGGTGAACGGACGATAGTGCGAGGCGATCCCTGCTGCCTGCTTCGAACGGTACATCCCACTGCGGTACTGCGCACTGAGCCAGACATCCGTCGCATCCGTCGGCATCCAGTCGAGTCTCAGGTTGACTGCCTGCTTCGGTGTGGAGCGCAGCGGCTGACCGACATTCTTGCCGCTCTTTATCTGGCTGGTGAGCAGCGTCCAGTTCAGCCCCGCCGACACCTTCGGTGCGATCGCGAACTTCGTTCCGACCTCTACGCCGTGAATGCGTGCCTTGCCAACATTCTCGTAGGTGCGGACGTCACCGATGCCCGCGACATTCACCGCATCGCCGAGGTCGATCTTGTTCTTGAAATCCGTGTGGAAGAACGTCACGTGTGCATCCGTATCGTGCTCGTTGTGGTAGTAGAACCCGATTTCCTCCGTCGTCGACTTTTCCGGCTTCAGCCCTGTGTTGCCGCGATAGATCTCGCCCGTGATATTGAGGTGGATGTCTACGGGCGCAGACTGAAGCATCGTCGGAGCTTTGTAGCCCGTTGCAACGCCGCCCTTCACCGTGAAGTTGCGGTTCGGCATATAGATGAGGTAGCCGCGCGGGCTGAGATTGTCGTCGTAGTCCTCGGGATGATCGTAGCGCAGACCGTAGGTAAAGACGAGCTTCTTCGTGAGCGCCCACGTATCCTCGCCGTAGAGTGCCCAACTCGAACGCGAGAGACTGCCGTTGTCATCGGAGCTGCGCCGGTGCATCATCTGAGCAAACATTGGAGGAGCAGCGCCCGCTGGCGCAATCTTCCGCTTCAGATGGTAGTCCACCCCCTCGCGTTGCCAGCGTGCCCCAACCGCGAGTGTGTGATCGTCGCCGAGCGGCGTGACATACTTCGTATCGAACGTCACAAAGTCATTCTTCACATTGTTGCGGATCTGTGAGCGGATCGGGATCGTAAGCGGTAGGATGTTCGGCTTTGCCGTCCCCGTCATATCTACATCGAGGTGCATCTCGTTGCGCAGGAAGGACAGGGTATTCGTCCACGTCCCCTCCTTGCCGACCTTGTTCTCCGCGCCGAGCACGATCTTCATGCGGTCGAACCGCTGCGCCACATCACCGTCGAGTTTCGTCACCACCTCTGCATTTGACGGTGCGGGCGGAGAGGGCGGCTTCATTTTGCCGCGCTGGGCAAAATCACCGTCGCGCATGTTCTGCCCGCGGTCGATGTCGAGATAGTAGCTGTGGCCTGCGGTGGGCGTATAGGTCACGCGCGTCCCGAGATTCCAGTTGTCGTAGTCGCGCCTTTCCTTGTCCACACCGAATGCTGACGGGCCGCGTTTCAGATAGCTGCCGCGCATCTGCATCCCGACCTTGCCGCGCGTAATGGGCCCCGCCACGTTGAAGTTGTATTTCATCGTGTTCGACTTGCCGTCCGTCGTCTCAAGGATGCTGCCGACGGAGACAGAGCCGTGGAACTCGTCCGTCACCTTCTTTGTGATGATATTGATGACACCACCCATCGCATCCGAGCCGTAGAGTGTCGACATCGGGCCGCGCACGACCTCGATGCGCTCGATCTGGCTCGGTGTGGGCAGGCTCGTGTTCGCGAGCTGGTTGAAGCTGCGCATCATCCCGCCCGCGATGCCGGGTCCCACCTGCGCCACCCCATCCACGAGGAGCAGCGTATAGCCGTCGTCCATCCCGCGAATCGAGACCGCAGGTGTATCGAACCGCCCCGTCGCGCCGAACGTGTCGACCCCCTCCACCATATCAAGCACCTGACGGAGATCCGTATAGCCGCGCTGCGCGATCTCATCCGCCTTGATGACCGAGATACTCGCGGGGGCAAAGCGCACATCCTCCTCAAAGCCCGATGCCGTCACCACAACGGGAGCTGTCTCATAGCCTTCTTTCTGCGCCTGCGTATCCTCTGCATAGACGGCGTGCACCGTGCCCGAAAGTGTGAGCGCGACCGCCGCCGCAAGAGCCCTCTGCTTTGTCATTCGCATACGATTCCTCCTCATCTGTCCGACACATGGATGCCTTCGTTCGCTCTCCTGATCTAGGGAAGCACTGATAAATTCAGCCACGCCATCTTGACGTATCTTTTTTGCCCGCACCGTCGTCCGGTTTGTCTCCTTGTTCGGACGAAAAAATCTACGCCAATCTGACGGACTTCATTTTATCAGCGATTCCCTAGCTACTTTTTGCTGACGATGGCGATGTATGAAAACTCCTTGTTGTGGTCAAAGAAGAAGTTGAACATCTTGCGGAAGCGGTCGAGGTTCTCCGTCCGCAGCCCGTTGCGGATGATCTTCATCGCACCGTCGAATCCCTCGTCGCGCACGAGCCCCGCAGGGTCGAGCAGTGTCATATCGCCCGTCTGCACCTCGATGGCAAAGCCCGCGTCGCGGAAGAGCTTCTCCCAGAGTGCGTGCGGGAGCGGATCGACGTTCACATTGATCGCACGGGAGATGCCCGCACGCAGCTCCGCCGCCTCCGCCTCATCCGTCACGCGCAGCGCGACATCGTGCGTGAGGAGCACACCGCCCGGCTTCAGCACGCGGAAGTACTCGGCAATCGCCTTTGCCTTGTTCTCACGCGGCAGCATCGTGAGCATCGCCTCGTTGATGACGACATCGAACGTCGCGTCGGGGAAGGGCAGCGCGAGCGCATTCCCCTCCACCACGTCGATCACATCGTTCAGCCCGTGCGCCGCGATGTTCGCACGTGCCTTCTCCAGTGCCTTCGGGTTCATGTCCAGCCCCGTGATGCGGCAGCCGTGCATCTCTGCGAGGGCGACCATCGTCGTGCCCATGTTGCAAGCAACCTCAAGCACACGCGTATCTGCCGTAAAGTCAACGTGGCCGAGCAGCCACTCCGTCGCCTCGCGCCCGCCCGGACGCAGCCGCGTCTTGCCCAGACGCGCAAGGAACTCATGTCCCGGTTCGTTCTTCTTTTCTTCAGCCATTGGTATCGCTCCCATCTATATGATTGAAAATATCTATCATCTATGCGTTCATTATAGATGAGAATCTTTCGCGATTCTGTTGCAATAGTCACATGCTGAAAAAAACGCAAAAAAAGAACGCCTTGATCGTCCAAGGCGCTCCTCACATAAAAAGGGGCGACCGCCCCTCTTTTTTCAATTCTCCCCGTCGCTCCACGTCGTATCCGTAAAGAGATCGAGCGACTCGCCCGGCAGCGCACGCTGCGCGGAGATCTCGAACGGGACGCGCTGCTCGCGCACGCAGGCGATGGCAAACATGTTGATCGCCGTAGACATATTCATGCCGACTGCGCCGCAGAAGGTCTCGAAGTTCTTTTTGAGTTCAGCGTCCATGCGAATGCTAATGCTGGTCTGTGCCATGTAGGACATCTCCTTTACAATTCCATATTCCCTCACAGCCAGAATACCACATTTCTCATACATATGCAACCCCTGCACCTGCGCGCAGCTTGCGCAGGAGATTCGCCTTGCTCTTGGAGACCGCACTCGCCGAGGTGCCGAGGAGCACAGCGATGCGCCGCAGTGTCAGATCGCGGAAGTAGTGCAGGGAGAGGATCTCCTTCTCGCGCTCCGTGAGGCGGTGCATCACATTTCTCAGCAGCCCGCGCACAAGAAGCCGCAGATCTGCGCACTCCGTCGGATTCTCTGTCCCGCCGCAGTGCTCCCACGCATCCCGCCCATCAGCCGTCTGCTCGGGATGTGATGTCCGCTCCCAGAGCCGCCGCTCGCGGCGGAACTCCGTATAGAGCGCGTGATGCACGCGCCCCTTCACGAATCCCGCGAACGGCGCGCCATGCTTCGGATCGTAGTCATGCAGCGCCTCAATAAAGGCGAGCACGCCGATGTTCTCCGCATCCGCCGCGAGTGCGGCATTCCTGAGATATGAGGTGCGGGACTCGGCGAGGATCAGCCCCCGGTACCGCGCGTGCATCTCCGCCATTGCGCCCGCCTCCCCGCGCACCGCGCGCGCAATCAGCACATCCTCCTCCGCCTTTGTCAGCGGCAGATGTGCCCAACGGGTCTCACGCACCGCACATTCCTGCCGCTCTGCAGGCGTCCTCACGTCATTTCGTTCTTTCATTTGATATACCTCCTTCAAACAAATGTTTCTATCAAAGGAAGTATAACAAAAGAAAACATACGATGCAAAAATCGTATCAGCGCGATGGGCATAAAAGATGCGTACAAAAAAGAGCGCCTTTGATCGTCCAAGGCGCCCCTTCTACAGCATACTGCGCATACGCTCCACGTACCAACCGAGCCCTGCCTGCCTACGTATCCTCCGCGAGTGCCGCCGTCACGGCGGTGATGATATTCTCATTGATCGCCTGCACACAGGAGATCACATAGTCGCGCTGCCCGAGCCGGAACGGCACGAGATGGTGCAGCCGCAACATGCGCCCATCGTCCGGCATACGCTTGTAGAACAGTACCGCGACCTCCTCACGCCCCGCCTTATCCTCAAGGACGGCACGCAGATGCTTTTCACTGTAAAACTTCTTGAACAGCTTCTGCTCGGCGGGAAGAATCTTCTCCTCCGCATAGTGGGCGACCAGCTCCTCGAAGTGCCCATACTCCTGCGTATAGTTCGGCTCATAGACATCTCGATAGAGCTGGGTGAGCTTGCGCGAGCCGAGATCGAAGAGATCCACGCGGTCATAGAGCGCAACAATCTGGTTCAGTGCCTCCTGCATTGAACCCGCCTCGGGGCTGAACCGCGAGATGTTCACCGTCGCCATCAGAAACACCGCACGCGTATCATCCACATCGCGCGTCACGAGCCGCAGGCGCACCGAGTTGAACGAGTTGCGCGTGATAAAGTCCGTATAGACCTCGCGCCCCGTGCGGTCGGCCTCCTCCATCATGCGCGCGATCATGCGCTCATTCTGGCGTTTACGCCGCTCGTAGTGCGGCGTATGCACGCTGTCCTCATCCAGCTCGATGCTCTGCAGGAACATTTTGAACATGCGGCTCTGATAGAGATAGCGGATCTCCCCGCCCTCCTCCTCGAGCACCGCAAGTGAGAGCGCATCCCCGATCTCCGGCGAACCGCGCCGCTCAATCGCCTCACTCGAGAGCACATTGATCGCACCGATCTCCGCATAGTAGCTGCCGAGGCGCAGCGGCTCCACCTTCACCTGCGCCGTCTCCCCATGACAGTATGCGATCGCCTTGTCGAGCGGCATCGGCGGGCTGAACAGATAGCCCTGCACCTTCTCGCAGCCGATCTCGTGCAGGAACTCGAACTGTGCCTCCGTCTCCACGCCCTCCGCGAGCGTATGCAGCCCGAGCTCCTTCGCCATATTCACAATCGAGCGGATGACAATCGCGGACTTCGGATTCGTATCGAACGAGCGCAGAAAATTCATATCGATTTTCAGCACGTCAAAGACATAGTCCTTGACATTGTTCAGCGAGGAGTAGCCGCTGCCGAAATCGTCCATCCAGACCTCGTACCCCGCCGCGCGGAAGCGTGCAATCTCGCCCTGCAGGAACTTCTCATCATCGCTCTGCGCGCCCTCTGTCACCTCGACGTTGAGCAACGAACGTGCAATATCGTAGCGCAGACGGACATCCTCGACCGCCTGCACCATATCCATCAGACGGAAATCCGCGCGCGAGAGGTTCACCGACACGCGCAGCAGCTCCCAGCTCGGCAGCTCACGACGGATGCGGGAGATATCCTGACATACCCGCTCGATGATGTAGAGGTCGAGCTGCGGCGAGAGATGTGCATCCTCAAGTACGGGCACGAACACCCCCGGCGAGATCATCCCATGCACAGGGTCGCGCCAGCGCGCGAGCGCCTCGAACCCGCAGATTTCACGCGTCATCGTACGTATCTCAGGCTGATAGAACACCTCGATATAGCCCTCGATCATCGCCTCCTGGAATGAGCGAATGATATGGCTGCGGAAATTAATTTCCTCCTCCATCGCGGGGTCAAACTCCGCCCACGTCAGATCGTAGGTATTCTTGATGCTGTTGCAGGCAATCTTCGCGCGATCCATGATGAGCGCGACATCCGTTACATCCTCCGGTGGGTGGTAGATCCCCGCCTTTACCTCCATCGGCAGCCCCAGATCATAGACGCGGATGCGCTCGTGGATGAACTGGATGCAGTCCGCTGGATTTTCGCTGTGCGTCGCCACCGCGAAATGATCGTCGTTAAAGCGCGCGACGAGATTCCCCTCGAACGTCTCGCGCAGGAGATCTGCCACATAGCGCAGCAGGCGGTTGCCCTGCTGGAATCCGTAGCGCTGGTTAAAACTCTTGAAATTCTCGATATCGAAATACATGAACGTCAGCGGATCCGCCAACACATCCTGCAGATGCGCCGATGCGTGGCGCATAAACTGCATCATGTTTAGCAGCCCTGTGACCTGACAGAGATCGCGCTCACCGTATTGTTCCTGCAAAATGAGCCCCCCATTCCCTCTATCTACACTCATTTAGAACGAAATACGTGCGTATTCCTCTATCATATCACGGACACTCATGCCGCCTGTACCGCTGCCGGGCGCCCCCTTCATTCGCGCTTTGATCGCCTCATACAGTGCATCCTCAATCGAGCCGGGCACGAGCTGCTCCCAGTTCTTCGGATCGTACGCGCGCTCCTTTACTGCATTATCTGGACGTCCCGTTACCTCAAGCTCCGACATAAACATGATCTCATGCCGCTGCGGGCTGATATAGTAATGCTCGAGAAAATACTTTGCCGGGCGGATCTTTCCATCCTCCGCCACAGGCTCCCCTGTCGTATTCTCCACGAGACGCACCCACGCATCAATCATATATTCCGAGCTGTTGTAGGGGCGCGGCACCCAACGCGTATTTTGCACATCCATATAGTAGGTAAAGCCGTTGTCCACGAAGAGCGTCTTATAACGAGACTTGCGATCGCGCTTATTCGTCGCCTTCTCCTCCGCACGTGCCGCCTTCTTCTCTGCACGCTCCGCCGCAGCCTCCGCGCGTTTCTCCGCACGTGCCGCTGCAAGTGCCGCCTTGCGCTCAGCCTTCACCGCTGCGCGCTCCGCCTTGCGGTCAGCGAGCATCTGCTGACGTTCCAGACGAGCCGTCTCCTTCTCCGAGAGTGCAGGAGGTGCAGCCGTGCGCTCCGCAGCAGCAGACTCCACGGCAGCGGATGTAGCCGATTCTCCCGACGCGGGCGCAGCCACCTCAGCCGCCTTCGCAGGAGATGCAGTCGGTGCCGTCTTTGCCTCTGCACGCGCAGCCTTTGCATCCGCGATTGCCCGCTGGCGCTCTGCCTTCGCCGCCGCGCGTGCAGCCTGCCGCTCCGCACGTTCTGCAGCCTTTGCCGCGCGCGCTGCGTCCCGTGCGGCACCTTCATCCACCGCCGCCGTGCGCACAGCCGCAGTCGTTGCCTCCGCCGCATCTGCAGCGGGTGCAGACAGGAGGAATGCCGTCAGCGTTCCGAGTGCAAGACCTCTCCATCGTTTCATCTCGTCATCCCCTTATCGAATCGCTTTCCTTATCTTATGCCGCACCGAAAATTGCACAGCAAATATACGCATATACGTCTTTAATTATTTTCGACATAAAGCAGATAAATCCTTTATTAAATTATTTCAGCGGACTTTGCTCCGGCTGTCCCGCGCGGCGCGGATAGGCCTTCGGCGTCGGGCGCTCCTTCGTGACCGAGAGAATTGCACGCACATCGTCAAGCCCCGGCAGCTGCACGGGACGCGCCGTGATCACACCGCCCCCAAGGCGCTCCGCCGCCCCGCGCGCCTCTGCCGCCTCCTCTGCGTACGCGCGTCCCTTGAGCGCGAGCACGGAGCCGCCCTCGCGCACGAACGGCAGCGTGTACTCGAGCAGCACAGGCATGCGCGCCACCGCGCGGCTCACAGCGATGTCATAGTGCGCGCGGTGCTCCTTTTGGCGTGCCTCCTCCTCCGCCCGTGCGTGGATGCAGCGCACGTTCGTGAGATTCATCGCGCGCGTCACCTCCGTGAGGAAGCGTACGCGCTTTGCCAGCGCATCCATCAGTGTCACCTCGATGTGCGGCGCATAGACGGCGAGCGGAATTCCCGGCAGTCCTGCGCCCGTCCCCACATCGATCAGTGTCTGCGCAGCATCGAACAGCGCGGTATCGTACGCCGTCAGACTGTCGATGATATGCTTCACCGCGACGTCGGCGGGCGCGGTCAGTGCCGTGAGGTTCATGCGCTCATTCCACTCCACAAGGAGCTCGTTGTAGACGTTGAATTGCGCAACCTGCTCCTCCGTCAACGGAATCTGCACCTCTGCCGCGCGCGCGGTCAGAATCTCCTCGAATTCGGTCATGCGTCCCTCCTGAAAGAAAAGCTCATCCGCGAATCAGCAGCACGGCGACATCGTTGACGTTCGTGCCCGTCGGCCCCGTCATGATGAGCCCGCCGACGGCGTTCAGCGCAGGGTAGGCATCGTTCTCGGCGAGCGCCGCCGCGGCACTCTTCCCCTCGCGTGCGAGTGCCGCGACCGTCCCGCCGTCGACATAGCCACCCGCCGCATCCGTGGGGCCGTCCGTCCCATCGCTGCCGACGCTGAACACGGCGACGTTCGTGAGACCTGCGATGCCCTCCGCCGCTGCAAGGGCAAGCTCCTGATTGCGCCCGCCGCGCCCCTTGCCCCTCAGCTGCACAACGGTCTCGCCGCCCGCAATATAGGCGTACGATCCTTCGCTCGCGTGCGTGCGCGCAATCGCCGCAAGGAAGCGTCCCGCCTCGCGCGCCTCACAGGCCAGCTGATCGGTCAGGAGGACGGGCGTATAGCCGCGCCGCTCTGCTGCCGCCGCTGACGCCGCGCACAGTTCGCGCACGCTGCCCGTGATATGCGTCTCCACATTCGGCAGCGCCGTCGGCAGCGGCTTGTCGAGGAGCGCGGTCGCGGTGGGCGAGAGACGCAGCCTGTATTTCTCCACGACAGCGTGCGCATCTGCCGCTGTCGAGCTGTCGGGATGCGCGGGGCCCGATGCGATCATGTCGAGCGGGTCGCCGAGGATGTCGCTGAGCACAATCGAGAACACTGCAGCGGGCGCACAGTGCTCCGCGAAGCGGCCGCCCTTCACCGCACTCATGCGCTTGCGCAGCGTATTCATTGCAACGATGTCCGCACCCGAGGCGAGCAGCTGCTCCGTGAGATCTGTCAGCTCTGCGGCAGGAATGAGCGGCTGCTCGAAGAGCGCACTGCCGCCGCCCGAGAGCAGGAAGAGCACCGTGTCCTCCGCCGTGAGGTTCTCCGTCAGCGCAAGCGCCTCACGGGTCGCAGCAAATGAGTTCTCATCGGGCACGGGATGCCCCGCCTCCATGCAGCGCACGCGCGGAATCTCGCCCATCACATGATCGTATTTTGTAATCACGAGCCCCGTGTCGATGCGCTCACCGAGCACGTCTGCCGCCGCGCGCGCCATCTGCCACGCCGCCTTGCCGACCGAGACGAGCACAATCCGCCCGTTTGCAAAGGTATGTCCCTTCAGCGCCTTTTCCACCGCCGCATCCGGCAGGATTTCCGCCAATGATTCCTTGATGATACCGTCGGCATCGTTCCGCAGGTTCATATTATCCCTCTCTTTCGTTCGAGCCTGTGCTTGCTGCACAACGTATATGGCAATTTGACTTAATTATATCACAAGTTGCTCTCACTCCAAAAGTCCCCCGTTGACCGAAACACCTTTCTATGGTCTAATAGGCTCATAATGGATATATTGCGCGGTTCGCCTCCCCCTCTGTGGAGGGGGAGGCTTTGAGGCACGGCATATAAGCTTCCCCCGCAAAAGTGAGGGAAGCTTATTATAGATACAATAAGGAGAACAACATGAACATACAGGACAAGGTCGTCTACCAGATCTACCCGAAATCCTTCTATGACACGAACGGCGACGGCCTCGGCGATCTGCCCGGCGTCACCGCGAAGCTCGACTACCTGAAGGAACTCGGCGTCGACTTCCTCTGGCTCACGCCGTTCTTCATCTCGCCGCAGAACGATGGCGGCTATGACGTCGCCGACTACTGCGCCGTCGACCCGCGCTTCGGCACGATGGAGGACGTCGACAGACTCATCCGCGAGGCACGGGCGCGCGGCATCGGCATCATGCTCGACATGGTCTTCAACCATACCTCGACCGAGCACGCGTGGTTCAAGCGCGCGCTCACGGGCGATCCCGCCTATATGGACTACTACATCTTCAAGGACGGCACGCCCGACGCGCCGCCGACGAACTGGGTCTCGAAATTCGGCGGAAACGCGTGGGAGTATGTCCCCGCACTCAGAAAATACTACCTCCACCTCTTCGACGTGACGCAGGCAGATCTCAACTGGGAGAACCCGCGCGTGCGCGAGGAGCTGAAGAACGTCGTCCGCTTCTGGAAGGAAAAGGGCGTCGAGGGATTCCGCTTCGATGTCGTCAACCTCATCTCCAAGCCCGCCGTCTTCGAAAACGACACGGAGGGCGACGGCCGCCGCTTCTACACGGACGGCCGCCACGTCCACGAATTCCTCAAGGAACTCACGCGCGACACAGGGATCGACGCCATGATCACCGTCGGGGAGATGTCCTCCACCACCCTCGAGAACTGCATCCGCTACTCGCACCCCGCCGAGAAGGAACTCTCGATGGTGTTCAGCTTCCACCATCTGAAGATCGACTATAAGGATGGGGCGAAGTGGGCACTGCAGGAGCCGGACCTCATGGCGCTCAAGAACCTTTTCCGCATCTGGCAGGAGGGCATGGCGGCGGGCGGCGGATGGAACGCCGTCTTCTGGTGCAACCACGACCAGCCGCGCATCGTCAGCCGTCTCGGCGACGACGAACGCTATCATGCGGAGTCAGCGAAGATGCTCGCCGCGTGCATCCATTTCATGCGCGGCACGCCCTACATCTACCAGGGCGAGGAGCTCGGCATGACGAACGCGAAGTACACGGACATTGCCCAGTACCACGACGTGGAGAGCCTCAACTACTACAGCATCCTCCTCGACGAGGGGAAATCGCGGGAGGAGGCACTCGCCATCCTCGCCGCGCGCTCGCGCGACAACAGCCGCACGCCGATGCAGTGGAGCGCAGACGAAAACGCGGACTTTACCACGGGGACACCGTGGCTCGCCCCGCCTGCGAACTACCGCACGATCAACGCCGAGGCACAGCGTGCGGACGCGGACTCCGTCTTTCACTTCTATCAGACACTCATCCGTCTGCGCAAGGAGCAGCCCATCATCCAGAAGGGCGACATCTTCTTCCTCGAGCGCGAGAACGCAAGCATCATCGCCTACGAGCGCGCCCATGCGGAGCAAAAGCTGCGCGTCTACTGCAACTTCCGCGCGGCAAATGTGCCTCTTATGGAGGACACCCTCGAATCTCTTGCGGACACAGGCTGGACAAAGCTCCTCGGCAACTACGAGGGACTTGAGCCAGAGCTGCGCCCCTACGAGGTTGTCGTGCTAGAGAAATAACCTCTTGTCAATCGAATACGCTCCTGTTCTAATAGACATAGAAAGAACGCCCTATGCGGCATCTTTCCAATCTTTGGGTTATTTTATTTCAACAACCGCTCACCTGCCAGAATGGGCGGTTTTTTCTTTACAACAAAAGTCAAACATATTTCCGAAAAAGTGCCGTGTCAGCGCAGCGCAATCTGCAGCTCCTTGCCAAGAGAATGCGCCGTACGAATCAAAAAATCAAGCGACGGATTGTATGTGCCGCTTTCAAGGCGGCTGATATTCGATGTCTGCGTACCCATACGGCGCGCAAGCTCGCTCTGCGTCATATTCTGCCCCGTACGCGCTGCAATAATCTGAGCAATCAACTCATAGCGCGGCTGCAGACGCTCATACTCTGCCGCGAACGCCTCATTTTTCATCAGCTTTGCGCGAATAGCGGACAATTCAACCCCCGTCTTCATTGCTCCATCTCCTCTCGTAGTCCTCTTTATACGCCATAGCACGTTCCAATTCCTTTGACGGCGTCTTGTTCGTCTTCTTTCGAAATCCATGCAGCAGAACAAACGTGTCTCCCGCACGCAAAAAGTAAAAAATACGCGCACTGTCTGAAGAAAAACGTACGCGCAATTCCCACAGACCTTGATATTTCCTTCCGACCAGAGGCTTCACATAGGGTTCTTTGAGTGCTGTCCCGCATTTTTCCAACAGCTCAATCTCAGAAAACGCTTTTGCCTGAAGCTTCGGCGGCAGGGAACAAAGGAATTCATAGGCAGGTATATCCCCATTCTCTCGTTGATAAAATTGGACATTCCAACGCATACGATTCCTCCTTTACCTTTATGTTATCATATACGATAATATAAAACAAGTATGGACAGCCTTTTGAAAAAGCCCGCTTGGCGCACAATGCCAAACGGGCTTTTTGTTGGTCAGAGCTTCCTCAGTTCACCACATTCATCGGCTTGCCGTCGATGAACGACTTCACATTCTCCGCCGTCATCTGCATGATGCGCGCGCGCGCCTCCTTCGTTGCCCACGAGATATGCGGTGTGATGATGCAGTTCGGTGCGGTGAGAAGAGGATTGTCCGCGCGGATCGGCTCGGTCGATGCCACATCGACGGCGGCATAGGCGACCTTGCCGCTCGTGAGTGCCGCCGCGAGATCCGCCTCCACAACGAGCTGTCCACGCCCATTGTTGACGATGATGACGCCGTCCTTCATCTTTGCGATGTTTGCGGCGCTCACGATTCCATCGGTCTCGGGTGTCAGCGGACAGTGTAGGAAGATAAAATCCGATTTCTGAAACAATGTATCAAGCGGCACATAGTCCGCGAGCGCCCGCCCCTCGGGACGCTCCGAGCGGCTGTAGGCGAGGACGCGAACGTTCATCGCTCGCAGGATGCGGGCGACCGCCATCCCGATGCGTCCGAATCCGACGATGCCCGCCGTCTTGCCGCTGACCTCGATCAGAGGACGCTGCCAATAGCAGAAATCAATGCTCTTCGTCCAGTCGCCCGCATGAACGGAGCGGTCGTGAAGCCCCACCTGCGAGCAGGCTTCGAGGAGCAGCGCTATCGCATACTGTGCGACATTGTCCGTACCATACACAGGCACATTCATGACAGGAATATTCTTCTCGCGCGCGTATGCAGTGTCCACAACATTATAGCCCGTCGCGAGCACGGCGATTGCCCTGAGATTCGGACAGGCGTCGATCACGGCGCGCGTGAGCGGCGTCTTGTTTGTAACGGCGATCTCCGCCGTGCCGATACGCTCGGCGATCAGCGGTGACTCCGTGAGCGACGTGCGGTCATAGACCGTCACCTCACCGAGTGCCTCGAGCGGCGCCCAGCTGATATCGCCGGGATTCTCCGTATATCCATCGAGTACAACAATCTTCATTACATCTCCTCCTCATCACTCAATATGCAGCGGCTCTTTCCGCGTCGGCGGCGGAAATGCGCGGTCAATCGCTGCGCAGTCCTCCGCCGTGAGGTCGAATGCGTCCGCGCCCGCGTTGCTGACGGCGTGCTCCCGCCGCCCCGTGCGCGGAATGGCGATCGTATTGCCGTCGCGGATTGCCCATGCGAGTGCGATCTGCGCCGGTGTCGCGCCGTACTTCGCCGCAATCTCTCCGAGTACGCTGCTCCCGAGGAGGTCGCAGCCGAGCCGCCCCACCTGCGCGAGCGGGCAGTACGCCATCAACGCAACATGATGCTCCCGCATCCACGGGAGGAGGCTGTAGTCGATCCCGCGTGAGCCCATGTGATAGAGCACCTGATTCACCGCACAGTTCCTGCCGCCATCGATCCTCCACAGTTCCTCCATATCAGCCGTATCGAGGTTGGACACGCCCCACGCACGGATCTTGCCCGCCGCACGCGCCCCCTCCATTGCCGCGACCATCTCCGCAAGCGGCCGCTCGCCACGCCAGTGATAGAGGTAGAGGTCGAGGTAGTCCGTCCCGAGATGAGAGAGACTGCGGTCGAGCGACTGCATGAGACGCGCGCCGTACGCGTTCGACGGCATGACCTTCGACACGAGAAAGAGGGCGCTGCGCTCATACGAGCGAATCGCCTCGCCGACAAGGGTCTCCGAGCGCCCGTCGCCGTAGTTCTCCGCCGTGTCGATGAGGGTCATGCCCGCCTCGATTCCTGCGCGCAGTGCCTCTACCTCGCGCGCGTACGTCTCCGCCGAGTCGCCAAGATACCACGTCCCCTGACCGAGCGCAGGCACCTGCGCCCCACCCGCGAGCCTTACCATATGTTTCATCTCATCACACTCCTTATACCGTGGAGTAGTCTATGTCTTTTGGGCAATACGTCCGCTCCTCCATCCTTCTACTGTCAATTTTACACGAATTTTCGCGATAAGAAAAGTATTCGCATAGTTTTCTTCTATAAAAATGTGCACAAAAAGGACTTTTGACAGCATTTCAATCACTCCGTATAATCATACGCAGGCAATCTCATTTACAAGAGTTATCAGGAGGACATATCATGCGTGACATACCAAAGCACGGTGAGATCTGGCGGCATTTCAAGGGCAATCTCTACCGCATCGAGACGACGGCGGAACACACGGAGACGGGCGAAATGCTCGTCGTCTATCAGGCGCTCTACGGAACGTACGGCATGTATGCGCGCCCGCTCGCAATGTTCCTGAGCGCGGTCGACCGTGCGAAGTACCCCGACGCACCGCAGGAATGGCGATTTGAGAAAGTTCAACCATAAAAAGACGTGATACGAAATCGTTTTGACTTCGTATCGCGTCTTTTTGTTATAGGTCGTACTTGAGAGCACAATCACTCAGAAGCTATAGTTCACCCCGACGAGGAAGGAGCGCCCGACGGTGCGGTAGGTACCGCTGTTCGTGTAGTCGCGGCGATTGAAGAGATTGTCCACGTCGAACGTGCCCGTGAGATCGTGTGTAAAGCGGTAGGCGACGTGAAGGTTCGAGATGAGGAGATTGCCGGAGATGGGGTAAAACCTCGTCCGCTCCCCGCTCGAGCTGTTGTACCCGCGATCACCCCAATAGCTGAGGCTGAGTGCCGCCGAGAGGTCGCGGTTCTCATAGTTCACGCCCGCCGTCAGCTGATAGCGGCCGAGTGCGCGTACCCAGTCCTGCCCCGCCTTGTACTTGCGCTCGGGATTGCCGTAGGTAATGCCCGTGTTAAAGCTGACATGCGCGTTCACATCCTGTGCATAGGAGAGTTCCACGCCTGTATTTCGGTAGGATGCGGCATTCGTCTGGTAGCTCTTGCCGTCTGCCCCCTTGATGCCGACGATCTGGTCGCGCACATCCGTATGGAAAACACTCGCGGTGAAGCGGCGTCCCTTGTGGTCGTACTTATAGCCCGCCTCATAGTTCCAGCCGGATTCGGGTTTCAGATTCGGATTCGGCACCATAACGGAGCTCGCGTAGTAGAGATTGCGGAAGTTCGGCATGCGGAAGAATTTCCCCACGCTCGCATAGACGGCACTGTCCCGGTCGAGGCGCGTCGTCACCTGCAGCTGCGGGAGGAAGGCACTGTAGTCGCCCGCCGAGGACTTCACCCAGTCCGCGCGTGTACTCAGGATCGCCGCCGTCACAGGGCTGAGGTCACGGTCATAGGAGGCGACGAGCGAATACTCATTCATTCCGTAAGGGCCGAACTTCGCATAGGGCTTTACCGTGCCAGCGCTGTTGCTGGAGTTATTGTACTTCTGATTCTCGTTAACATAGGTCTGCCGCTTGGCGGAGAGTCCGACGAGGGTCGTGCTCACATCGTCCTTCCAGACCTTCTTCACCTCCGCGCCATAGTGGTGGTGATGACTCTTCTCCCACTCGACGACGCTCGAATTGACGATGAAGTAGTCCGGGTTCGAGATTGAACGGTAGTTGTAGTAAACATTTCCAGACCAGCCCTTTGCCCCCTGATAGTTCAGATTGGCAAAATGCTCGTCATCGTCGTATTTGAAATACTTGAGGAGCCCGCCCGCCATGTCATTGTAGTGAATCGAGTGATTCTTCCCGCTGTACATATAGGAAAGACGCAGCTCGTCGCTGATCTTGTACGTCAGATTCACGTGATCCTTGCGGCTCTTGCCAAATCCGATGGCATAGGGCGTCGATACGCCATTGATTATCAAATTCCCCCGCGTATCTGTCAGATTCCCAGTCTGCCCGTAGTAGCTGCGGCTGACGGCAATCCCGACCTTGCCGAGATTGATCGTCGCCGCATAGTCGCGCTGTCCGCGGTCACCCGCTGCAACGCGCACCGTATTCTTGTACGCAGCCTTCGTGATGACGTTGACGACACCGCCAAACGCCTCCGAACCGTAGAGCACGGAGCCGCCGCCCTTGACGACCTCCACGCGCTCCACAGCGTCGAGACTCATCATATCAAGATGGCTGACGTTGTTAAAGGACGCGGGCACGCCGTCGATGAGGACGAGCGTCCCATTCTCCACGCCGCGCAGATTCGTGCCCGCATTGCCCGTGATCCACGTCTGCCCGTCGGGTCCCATGTTCGTGAAATGCACGCCGTTCTTGAATTTCAGCGCGGAGATCACATCGCGTGCGCCCGTTTTCTTCAGCTCCTCGGCGGTATAGACCGTCGTGTCTGCGGGCGTCATGAGCGTCTCCTTCTCATAGCCCTGCGCCGTCACGTTGATGTCTGCGGTTGTGACAGCGTTCTTCCCCTCATCTGCTTCTGCCGCCTGTGCTGCAATCAGAAATGCGCAGAGCGCGCACGCCATTCCTGCCATCCATTGTTTCTTTTTCATAAGTCCCCCTTGAAATCCTATTCCTTATCCGCCACGCTCAGGTGACGTTCCACGGGCTGATCCACCAGATCTCCGTAGGCCATGTGTGCAATGTCCTGCGCACCGAACACCATGTCCTGCGAGGCGTTGTAGATATAGCCCTCATGCGGACGCACAATCTGCTGATTTCGGATTGCCTTCACCGTCTGCAGGGCGGGATCGTCCAGATACTCGCGGTTAAACTTCTCGATGTCATAGCTGCCGTGATCGTTCCAGACGGGCACGATCATGACATCGGGATTCACCGCGAGGATGTGCTCCTTCGTCAGCGCCTGCCCTGCCTCAAGGCCGATCTCCACCGCGCCGTTGCGCACGCCCGCCATCGTGCAGAGATAATCGAACAGCCCGCCCTTGCTCCCGAACGTCGGCGACATTGAGATCACGAGCACCGTCTTGCGCTCAGCAGGCGGAATCTCTGCAACGCGCGCGGCGAGCGCCTGACACTCCGCATCGTAGGCAGCAATGAGTGCCGTCCCCTTCTCCTCCTCGCCGAGCGCGGCGGCGACAAGGCGCACCACTACCCGCACCTCGTCCGCCGTGCGCGGCTTTTGACAGGCAACGACGCGGATGCCGAGATCGCGCAGAGTCTCTGCGACCGCGGCATCCTTTCCCGCATCGAGAAAGACGACATCCGGATGCAGGGCAACGACCTGCTCCGCCGACGGCTGATTGAGCTTCACGGGGATTTTCTCTGCAATCTCCACGATATTCGAGCTGTTCGGATCGTCCGCCAGATGGTCGATTCCCACAAGCCTCTCAGGCGGCACGAGTCCGAGCACAACGTCATCCAGCCAGAGCGCATAGTTCAGCACGCGCACGGGCTTTTCTGCAAAGGCGACCGTCCGCCCCTCTGCATCCGTCACGGCGTAGCCGCCCAACTGTCCCGCAGGTGCAGAGCCGCAACCGAGTGCTGCGAGCATGAGCATGAGTGCGAGCGCCCCAACAAGCATACGCATAGACTCACTCCTTCAGCAATCGAACGCCAAAATCATACTCCGGTGCAAAGTCAAACAGCCCCGGATACATACAGTTCGCCATATAGCCAATCGCGTCGATTGTTCGCGTCTGCGGCCCGTAGACGAATTTCAGCGGGATGGGATAGAGCCGCCCCGTACAGATGAAGTTCAGGTTGCGAAAGGCGGGATTGCTGCGAATCTTCGCCAGCTGCCCCTCATCGTCCCCATAGGAGACGAGAAAGACGACATCGGGGTTCTCCGCCATAATCTGCTCGGGGCTGACCGCCGCCGACGTATGCGGAATGTCCCCGCCGATGGCGGCAACCATATCCCCTGCAATCTTATCGCGCCCATAGGAGGCAATAATACTGATGAAATCCAGCACCATCACCTTCGGCGGCGTGCGCTCCTGTGTCTGCGCGCGTATGAAGTCAATCCGCGCGTAGGTGTCGCCGATGATCCGTTCCGCCGCCTGTTCCCTGTGAAAGATCGTACCCAGATCGCGGACGAACTTCATCTCGCGTACAATCGTCTCGCGTTGGTTGAGCTTCCCGGGCGCTGTCGTATTGAGCGGCACCATCGTCGCAACTCCACGCTCGTTCCAGTATGCCGTACTGCCCAGCCGATTTTTCGAGAAAAATTCCTGCTGCGCAACGATGAGGTCGGGACGGAGCGCAAGCAGACGCTCCGTATTGATCTCCGCGCGCCTCATCTGCGGCAGCGTGTCAAACGCCGCCTGATTGCACGCCTTGATCCCATACGTCGGATTGTTCTGCGAGGGTGTCGCCGACACGATCCCCTCCGTCACACCAAGATCCAGCAGCGTCTCTGACTCGTTCGCGCCGATGACGACGATACGCTGCGGCACATGTGTAAACGACTCGCGGTTGATGCCGGTCTCGAAGTAGTTTTCAACGCTGATGTTCTCGATGGTGACCTCATCCGCCGCCGGGGTATCCGTGTGTTGCGCTTCCTGCATACACCCACCCAGAAGGAGCAGCGGCAGTAGAAACAGGGAGACGCGCCTCATGAGGCACCTCCATATTTCCGACGGAGGAGCATCCACAGAAAGAGCGGTGCGCCGACAAGCGCCGTCGCGATGCCGATGGGCAGTTCCATCCCTGGCAGGATATTGCGCCGTAGAATGTCCGCGCAGGCGAGAAATACACCGCCGACGAGCGCACTCATCGGAATCACGCGCCTGTGTGTGCTTCCCGTGACGAGGCGTACGACATGCGGAACGAGGAGTCCCACAAAGCCGATCATCCCTGCCGTGTAGACGGCGGCACCAACCATCAATGCCGTGACGGCGATATAGAGTTTCCGATAGCGTGCGAGATCGCGGCCCATGCTGAGAGAGAGCTCATCGCCCACAAGCATGAGGTCGAGGATGCGCCGCTGTGTGCAGAAGTAGAGGACGCCCGCCGTCGTAATGAGGAGGAGCGTGAGTGCCGACATCCATCCGCCCGTCACAATGCCGCCCATCATCCAAAACTGGATGGAGCGCGTCTTGCTCGGCTCTGCAAGAGCCGCTACAATGAAACTGACCGCCGCCGAGCATGCCGCGTTCAGTGCGAAGCCGGCGAGCAGCAGCGTCAGGCTCCCACCGCTGCGCCGCGTAACGGACGCGATGACAAGGATGAGGAGGCTGGCAGCTCCCGCCCCCAGAAAGGCACATGCCCCCGTCCCGTCCATCCCGAAAAGACTTCCGACACCAAGAGCAATGGCGAGGACGGCACCGAGGCTTGCGCCCGAGGAGACCCCGAGAAGGTAGGGGTCAGCAAGCGGATTGCGCACCACCGCCTGCATGACCGCGCCCGTGACCGACAGACCCGCGCCGACAAGAAACGAAATCACAAAATTCGGCAAGCGCAGATATTGCAGCACATCTTGCCGAATGCTGCCCGCCCCCGTCGGATCCGTCACCGTCAACCACAGATAGGAAAGCGTCTCCCCAAAGCCGAGCGTGATGATGCCCTGCCCGAGCGCATAGATCATAAGGAGAACAACGGCAGCTGCCGCAAGGGTACTCCGCACAGCCTCATGCATCCGCACGCCCCCTCTCATAGACCACGGCAGGACGTCCATCCGCACGTGGGAATACCTCCGCACGCACATGATACAGCTGCTCGATCAGCGCGGGCGTCAGCACCTCAGCGGGTGCCCCCTCGGCAATGAGCGCCCCCTTTTGTAGGGCGACAATGCGGTCACAGTACATCGCGGCAATATTGAGATCGTGGATTGCCGCGACCACCGTCATCCCGCGCGCTGCAATCAGATCCATAATTTGCAGCTGATATGTAATGTCCAGATGATTCGTCGGCTCATCGAGGATGAGGCAGGGCGTTTCCTGCGTCAACGCACGCGCCAGCATAACGCGCTGCTGCTCACCGCCCGAGAGCATGGAGAAACTCTCCGCCTCCATCGGTAGGACGCCCGTCTCCCGCATCGCACGCCGCGCGATCTCCACATCCTCGGCACTGTCTCCCTCCGTGATTCCCTTGTATGGCGTACGTCCCATAAGCACGACATCGCGCACGGAGAAATTGAAATCCGCGCCGTGATGCTGCGCAAGCACCGCTGTCCTCTGCGCACTCTCCCGATAGGAAAGCGCACAGAGGTCATGCGTACCGAGGAGAACCTGCCCGCCCGTCGGCTTCAGAACCCGATAGATACACTTAAGCAGCGTCGACTTGCCACTGCCATTGGGTCCGATGAGTCCCGTGACCTGCCCCGCTGCGAACGTGACAGAGACATCCTTCAGCACACATTTTTCTCCATACTGCGCGGATATGCCCGCGACCTCGATCCTCATCCTACACCTCCAAATCGGTACGCCCGCCGCAACAGCATAACAATGAACGCCGGCGCACCGAACAGAGCCAGCATCACGCCGAGGGGAATGTCAACCCCCGTGACAAGCACTCTGCCGAGGATATCCGCCCAGACGGCAACAATCCCGCCGAGCAGCACCGCCACGGGCACGAGACGTCGATGATCCGCCCCTGTAAGCATGCGTGTAAAATGCGGCACAAGCAACCCGATAAAGCCGACAAGTCCCGCGTTCATCACAATCATCCCGACCAGTAGCGCATTCAGCACGAGATAGCCGCGCACGAATGGGAGCAGACTTCGTCCGAGCGGAATCGCCGCCTCTTCTCCGGCCGGCATGAGGTTCAGCATGCGCGCCTGCGTGAGGAAGAACGGGAATACGAGCGCAAGCACCGCCAAGAGCGCGAGCACCCACGGCATCTTTGCCGCAGCAATACTCCCCATCAGCCAGTAGAGCGTCACATCCATCCCCGTGGAGTTTGCCCCGAAGTAGATGAGCACTCCCGTGAGTCCACTGCACACGGCTCCGAGTGCGATGCCAAAGATGAGAAAATAGGAGAGGTCGCGCCGCATGCCCCCGGCAGCCGCCGTAATCAGAGCAGAGAGCAGTGCAGCCCCGACAAAGGCACCGACCCCAATCGCACCCGCGCCGAACATCGAGCCAATCCCGAGGAACACTGCACACGCGGCACCGAGCGACGCGCCGGACGAGATGCCTAAAATATAGGGATCCGCCATCGGATTGCGAAAAATCGCCTGCATAACGACACCCGAGAGCGAGAGCCCCATCCCGACACCTCCCGCGAGCAGGATGCGCGGCAGACGCAGCTCCAGAACGGCGCGTACGGTTTCCGTCTGTGCGGCATCGCCAAGCGATCCCCCACCAAGGAGCGTTACCACATCCCCAGGGGAGAGCGGCAGCACGCCGAGCGTCAGCCCCACCAGTCCGGACACAACAAGAAGCCCCGCCAGCAGCACCGCAAGGGTGCCGACGGGGCCGTTTCGCCAAATATGATGCATCAGATCTCAAAATTCGCCGAGAACGTGAACGTGCGCGGCTCGCCAAGGGCAAGACTCGTCCCCTGCCCCGCAACGGGATTCCAGTAGTCCTTGCCCGTCACATTGTAGATCATCGCCGAGAGCGTCACGGGCGTCGTGCCCATCTTCGTCCGATAGGTCGCGCCGAGATCAAAGAGGAGATGCGAGGGCACGGCAATCTGACCTCTATTGATCACACTGTCGCCGATATAGTTCATGCGCGCAATCAACGACCAGTCGGTCGTCGGACGGTAGACAAGACCGAGCGCCCCCGACCAATACGGCAGACCGTCGACGCGCTTGCCGTCGTTTGCGCCGTTCGTCGTCTTGCTCTGACGCGCATCAAGGTACGTAATGCCGCCCATCAGATCCCATTTCTCCGCGAGCGTTCCCGTAAAGCCCCACTCAGCGCCCTTGTTCCGCTGCTCACCGTCGTACTGCAGATACTTCAGCCCCGACTTCATTACATCAACGCTGTTTGCCTGACGAATATCGAAATAACTCAGCGTGTGGAGGAAGTTGCCGCCCTGCACCTTCACACCGATTTCATTCTGCTTCGTCTTTGCGGGATCGAGCATATCCCCCTGATTTGCATAGCCCTTGCCCGTTGCGACCATCGTGCCAAGGCCGAAGCTCTCCGTATGCGCCGCGTAGCCCGTCACCGCAGGCGTAATTTTATAGCTGACCGCAACCATCGGCGAGATCGCGCTCGTGTCCGTGCGCGCCCCCGACGCCTGCACAATGCGCACATTGTGCCCGTGCAGACCAAGCGTCACCTGTGTGCGCTCATCCGCCGTCTTGATCGTATCCACCACATGCCAGCCGCGCAGGCGCGTCTTGCGCTGGTACGGAGCCTCCTTCTCGGGCAGATCCGGCTGTGCCCAGCTGTTGTCACGGTAGATATTGCCCGTGCCGCTCCAAGTGAAGGGGCGATACGTGCCGCCATAGCTGCGCGCCCAGTTCTGGTCGAGAGAGAGCACATAGTCATGCGTGAGGTCGCCCGTCTTGAAGTCGCCCTTCAGGCCGAGATTCAGATAGTAGCGCGAGAACGCGAGCGGATAGTGCTCCATGCTGATGGTAAAGTCACCCGCGTCGTTGACCACCTTCGGCGAGCCGTCGATATAGCCGTACCAGTCCTCGTGATGATAGCCCGCGTTGAAGAACGCCGTGAGATGCTCCGCAAGCTTCTGCTCGTGGTTGAGTGTCATGATGACATTGTCATACGCATTGTACGACCACGAAGGCTTGTAGCTGCGTGAGAGCTTGGGTGCGCGCGGCAGGTGCGTCACATGACCCGGGCTGAAATCAAAATTGATGCGCGTGGGGCCTGCCTTCTGCTTCGTATGCACATAGCCCATGAGGAAGTTTGTCGTCGACTTCTCCGTATGCCGGTCGAGATTGACAAAGAGGGTCTGACGATCCATCTTCTCATGTTTGACCGCCGTCTCCCCATTTTGATTCGTCGCCGTAATGCGCACGCCATAGCGGTCGTCCTTGCCGAAGCGGTTGCTGACATCGACCGCCTCCTCGACAGACTTGCCGCCGAGATAGGAGATCTTCGCCTGCGCCGCATCGCTCTCTGCACGCTTGGAGATATAGTTGACTGTCCCCGCCGCAGCCTCGTTGATCGCCGCACCGCTCACGCCGATGTTCGGTCCTGCGATCACGCTGACGCGATCCACCCAGTAATACGGCAGATTCATCTGCCCGAACATCCCCGGAATCCCATTGGTATAGCTTGCATGCCCGTTGATGCGAAAACCGCGGATTGCAATATCCTGATAGAGATGTCCCGTCTGCACACGCACGGCAGGGTTCAGCACGAGCGCGCCGTTCACGCCGTCCGTCGGCGTTGCAAAGGTCTCGAGCGTCTTGTGGCTGATCTCCGTCACCGCAAGCGGCACATCCATGACATCCTGCGATCCGAGCAGTCCGACCGAGGGCTTGCTGCTCACAAATCCGCCGGGCATCGTCGCCTCTTCCTCCGCAGGTTCCGCCTGCCGCTGTCCCTCCACATCGACCGGTGCGAGTTCGTAGGAGTCCATCGTCTCCGTCTTCTCCGCAGCACTTGCAGCTCCCATCCAGACCGAGCCAGCCGTCGCGAGTGCAATCGCGCACATGAGCTTTCGTTTTGTCATCTCCATTTTCCTCCTTGATATAGACGGACAAAGCCCGTCCCCCCCCAATAATCCATAGCTCCTGAATTCATCGCGCAAATCATGCAAAAGTCCCGTCCACAGCAGAACGGGACTTTCTCACACGAAAAAAGCCTGCCGTCCTGTCCATCGCAGGATGCAGAGAAGTGCGACGCATGGGCGCAGCGCTCCGGCGCACGAGACTCGGTAGGTCTTCTGGCTCTGCATCATCGTCCGCTCCGCCTTCCCAACAGAAAAGCTCTGTCAGTGACATATTGGAACGTTCTCAGCATTACAGCGGCGGGACCGCATCGGCTCTCAGATCTGCCGCCCACATGGGTCGGCAGTCCCCGATTTCCCTGTTACGCCCTCTCGGGCACCGAATCTACTTATGAATTTTGATTGAAATGAATTCGTATGACAGTATAATTAAAGCCTATGTGTATGTCAAGCGATTTTGCATTTTCTCTATGAACCTCATGCCATTTCCGTTTCGAAAAATAAACAACACTATATATGAATGCAGGCAAATAATAACTGTTGTTTATCATTTCAATGTCAAAGTTTCATAGGGCTTTTGTCCAAAATATAGCAGGAAAAACGGAATAGAGAGAGAATTATAAGAATTCGTCGAAAGAAAGTTTCCGAAATATACTACGGAAACTAATCGGGCTTGTTGATACCCGCAGCAATCCCGAACGAACTGTATGAATAGGAGATGTATTCATGGATGCAGCAATGCTGACATTGGGTGTTCTCGGGGTGGCGGCGTTCCTCTTCGCCACAGAGATTATCCCGCTCGCCGTCACGGCAATGGGCGCGGCGATCGCGCTCGGACTCTTGGGGGTGCTCACCCCGGCACAGGTTTTCTCAGGTCTGTCGAATTCCACCGTTGTCCTCTTCGCAGGCATGTTCATCATCGGCGCCGCGATGTTCCAGACGGGACTCGCGCAAAAAATCGGCATCGCCGTCGTCAAAAAATCGGGCAATGACGAGCGTGCATTAATGGCGGCACTGATGCTCATAACGATTGTCCTCTCGTCCGTGTCCTCGAACACGGCGACAGTCGCGTGCCTCATGCCCGTCGTCATCCAGATCTGCGCAGCGGCAAAACTGCCCGTCTCGCCGCAGCTCATGGCGCTCGCCGTCGCGGCAAACGTCGGCGGCACGATCACGATGATCGGTACGCCGCCGAACATCCTCATGAGCGCGACGCTCGGTGCCTCGGGACTAACGCCGTTCGGCTTCTTCGAATTCGCATGGATTGGTATCCCGCTCTCCATCGCGGGCATGATCTATATGCTCACGATCGGCCGCAAGCTCTGCCCGCGCAAGCTCGTGGACAGCGAGGCGGTCGCAGGTGAGGCGGAGGAGGCAAAGGATCCGCGCAAGATGGTCATCTGCGCTGTCATCCTGATCGGCGTTGTCATCGCAATGGTGCTCGAAAAGCAGATCAACGTCCCGATGCAGACCTCGGCGATCATCGGCGGTCTCCTCTGCGTCCTCACGGGCTGCCTCTCGGAGAAGCAGGCGTATCAGGGCGTTGACTGGACGACCATCTTCCTCTTCGCAGGTATGCTCCCGCTCGCCAGCGCGATGGATCACAGCGGCGCAGGCAAGCTCATTGCAGACTTCGTCGTCGGCCTGATCGGCGACCATCCGTCCCCGATGCTCATCGTCGGTGCAATGTTCGCCCTCTCGTGCGGCCTGACGCAGTTCATGTCGAACACGGCGGCAGCCGCGCTCCTCGCGCCGATTGCGATCTCCATCGCGCAGTCCATCGGCGTCTCCCCATATCCGGTCGTCATGGCGATCGGCATTGCGGCATCCTGCGCATTTACCACGCCGGTTGCGACGCCGCCGAACACCCTCGTTCTCGGCCCCGGACAGTTCCGCTTCATGGACTACGTCAAGGTCGGCGTTCCGCTCGTCTTCGTCTCGCTGATCGTCTGCCTTGTCGTCATCCCCCTCGTCTGGCCGTTCTAATCCAAACTTAGATATAAGCGGCAGCAGCGGACTTCTCCGCTCATTATGCTGAACCGTGAATGAACTGAAAAGTATGTCGTTCACCGCATGACAGGTGTGCCCACGGGTACACCTGTCATTGCATGGCACACAACTGTGCGCCGCAGCATGATGAGGAGAATATCATGAAAAAAGAAGAAATGCTGAACCATCTGAAGGCATTCGACCCCGCGATCTTCACCCTCCTGCAGGACGAGATCCAGCGGCAGCGCTGCACCCTCTCGCTGATCCCGACGGTCAACGCCATGTCGCCGCTCGCCGCCTTTCTCGAGGGGAGTGCGCTCGCAAACAGCACCCTCGAGGGCTGCGGGGCACGTCATGCCAGTTCCGTCGAGGAGCTTGTCCGCACGCGCGCGCAGGAACTCTTCGGCAGCGCGCACGCTGTCGTGCGGCTTGGCAACATCGCCGCCGCCTCGCGCGTCACATTTCTTGCGCTGCTGCAGCCGGGCGATACCGTCCTCTCCTTCAACCGCAGGAAAGAGGAGCACTGTGCGGGGCTGAACTACCATTTCGAGAACTTCGGCATTGACCCTGCCCTCCAAAAGGTGGACTGGGACGAGGTCATGCAGCTCGCCGAGCGCGTGAGGCCGCGCCTCATCATCTTCTCACCTGTCAGCTATCCGTGCGTGCCGAACTACGAGCGGCTCGCCGCCGTTGCGCGCGCCGTGGGGGCATATCTCTGGGTCGACATCGGGCAGTGCGTCGGGCTCGTTGCAGCGGGGCTCATCCCCTCGCCCGTAGCGCTTGCCGATGTTGTCAGCTTCCCGACGAACGACTCGCTGCGCGGGCCTGACGGCGCGATCCTCCTCTGCACGAAGGAGCTTGCGCCGCAGATGGACGCCGCCGTCGCAAACACGGGGCATATCTCCCTGCACATGAACCACCTCGCCGCGCTCGGCTTTGCCCTGCATGCAGCTGCACAGCCGCGCTTCCGCGCGTACGGGGAGCAAGTGCTCGCGAACAGCCGCGCGCTCGCTGCAGCCCTCAAGGAGCAGGGCATCAACCTCCTCGCAGGCGGCACCGAGACCCATCTCATCCTCGCCGCTCCTGCGGCGGGCGTTGACATCGTGGACACCGTGCACGCCCTCGGACGCATGGGCATCTATGTCAAGCGCGACAAGATCCCGACCATGCGCCCCGAGATCATGCTCTCCGCGCTGCGTCTCTCGACACTGAACCCGACCACGCGCGGACTGAAGGAGGCGGACATGTCCATCATTGCCGACGTACTCGCGCGCACCCTCAGCGGGCAATGCCCGGCCGAGGAGGAGGATTCGGTGTGCATGAAGATCGCAAAGCTCCTCATGGATAAGCCCACCTTCTCCGAGGAGTGGATGAACGAGGGCGCAACCGCACAGACCGTCGCGCCCACCTCCGACACGGGCAGCGTCCACGAGCACGTCGCCAACGAGCGGAAAACCATCCTCAAGAGCTTGTTCAAATAACGGAGCATCAAACAACCTCCGACCGCGTGCAGAAGTGTGCGGTCGGAGGTTTTCATTGTAAAATATTCAGAAGCGTCAACAAATGAGTGATTTATGCGGCGCATTGTGCTATACTGAAAAGACAAGACTGAACGAACCCCATTTTTACGGAAGAGGAGAATTGCCCATGAAACGTGAAGAAGTCGCCAACCACCTGAAGACATTCGACCCCGAGATCTACGGTCTGCTCGAGGAGGAGCGGCAGCGCCAGCGCTACACCCTCTCCCTCATGCCGAACATGAATGCCATGTCGCCGTTCGCAAAGTACCTCGAGGGCAGCGTCCTCACGAACAGCTTCTTTGACCGCCACGACGAGACCACGAGCGGCGGTCTGCACCTCGATGCCATCGTCCGCGCGCGCGCAGTGGAGCTGTTCCATTGCGACCATGCCATCGTGCGCCTCGGCAACATCGTCGCCGCCTCGCGTGTCGTCTTTCAGGCGCTGCTGGAATCGGGCGATACCGTCCTCTCCTTCAACCTCAGGAAAAAGGATCACGTCGCAGGACTCTCCTACGACTTTGAGAACTACGGCATCGAGCCTGGCACACAGGAGATTGACTGGGGTGCCGTGCGCGAACAGGCGGAGCGCGTAAAGCCGCGGCTCATCATCTTCTCGCCTGTCAGCTACCCGCGTACCATCGACTATCAGATCCTCTACGAGATCGCGCAGACCGTCGACGCCTACCTCTGGGTCGACATCAGCCAGTCCGTCGGCCTCGTCGCGGCAAAGCTCGTGCCCTCGCCCGTGCCGCTCGCCGATGTTGTCACCTTCTCCACGCGCGACTCGCTGCGCGGTCCCGATGGTGCCGTCCTCCTCACAAAGCGCGACATCGCCGCACGCATGGACGCCGCCGTCATCAACACGGGGCATGAGGCGCTGCACATGAACCACCTCGCCGCACTCGGCGTCGTCCTGCGCGAGGCGGGCAGCGACCGCTACCGCAGCTATGCCGCGCAGGTCGTACAGAACGCGCAGGTGCTCGCGCGCACCCTCGCCGACCATGGTGCCTCCGTCCTCTGCGGCGGCACGGACACCCACCTCGTCCTCGCCTCTGCCGCCGCCGGCATTGATACCGCAGCTGCGGTCAAGGCAATCGGTCAGATGGGCATCCGCGTCAAGACCGACAACGTCCCCACGATGAACTCCGGCCTCTTCCTCCACGCCCTGCGCCTCTCGACCTCGAACCCCACGACGCGCGGAATGCGCGAGGAGGACATCGCCTACATCGGCTCCCTGCTCGCAAAACCGCTCACCACCGTCCTCTCCCCCGAAGAGATCGAGAAGACGCGGCAGGAGATCGTCGCCCTCGTCAAGGATGCCCCCGTCTTCTCCGAAGAGTGGATGGGCGACTCCGAGGGCTGACCGCACAATATTTGCATAGAAACGCGCCCCACCGAGAATGATCGGCGGGGCGCTGTTTTCGTTTATGCTTTTTTGCTGAGAAGCGACTCAGTTCTGCATGAGGTACATGCGCAGCATCGTTTCCAGTGGAATCAGTTTTCTGCCGCGCTCTTTCTGGAGATGGCACGGCGCAATGAGTGCCATCCATTCGTTCCAAGGAATGATGGATTCCATGGCTTGCAGAAAGGCTTCACGCCGTGTTGTTCTCTTGCGGTTTGCGTACTCCATGTCGGTAAAGGTTTGCTGCACAATGATGTTGCCTCTCTCTCGTCGTGTTGCTGTTTTCCTCTATTGTAATATTTCGGAGCTCAATCCTGCAACAAAAGAATTTTTCAGCGTTTCCTAAGATATATGCAGAGGACGCACGTTATTTAGGCGGTATTCCTGTCGCCGAGATGTATGAGGGCTACCTGCGCGAGCATCTTTTCAAGCCCCTTCCGGATATGTATTTCTTTTCATCCTGGCTGGAGAACTATCGGTATGAGTTTGAGCTTTTGTCCTATCTCGGATTGGGAAAACATTTGGCGCGAACTCATCCAGGACTACGCTCGATCAGTGAGGTGATATTGACGATCCTACCCAAACTCACACCGTCTAGTGATTGATGAAGATCATGTGCGCCGTTTTCTCTCGGATGGTTGGAGGGCATAAAAAAAGACCACACCTAGGGCGGCGGGAACATATCACTTGCATATCATCGGGGACTTGTGCTATACTATCTATGGCAAACGAGATAGTGAGTTATACACACGAAAAGCCCCCAAGTTCGCACCTTGGGGGCTTTTCTGTTCCCATACTGCAGGCAGGGACTAACGCCTAGGCTCGTCGCCGTCGTCTCTCTCATCGAGCCATTTGCTGACGTAGTTGGCAATTACACCAGCCAAGATGGAGAGAAGAAAAGAGATAGTGAGCATATACACACCCCCTCTCATTGCCATGTGTAGGGGCGGCAACGCATCCAGTATATCACAGGTCGGAGCATTCTGCTATGGTCTAACCGCCTCGCATCGAGCTTGGAAAAAGGCCATTTCTTCCCACATAAAAAACCGCACACCGTGCTGGTAGCACGATGAGCGGTCGCACGTATCCCCGTAGAGATATACGCACTCTCAAACGAAAGTATATCACACCTTCGGGGATTATTCCACAACGAATCCTTTGGAGGTGTTTTATCATGCCAACAAAACGCAAGGACGGACGCTATCAGTCGAGCGTGACCGTCGAGAATCCGATTACGGGCGAGAAGGTGAAGCGGTACATCTACGCCTACAGTCTGCGTGACCTCGAAGCAGAGCGGCGGTGTGTTCTTGCGGCAAATTTCTCTGACTTTCTCCTCGTAGATACGTTCCACAATTTTGCAGAGACATTCCTGCAGACAAAGCGCGACGTGGACAAACTCGAGGAGTCGATGCTGACAACCTATCACAGGTTTCTATCGCAATATGTACTCCCCGCCATCCCGGAGAGTATGAAGATCAACGACATAAAGCCTGCACTGATAAAGCGAATCCTATCGGATATAAAAAAAGACCGCACGAGACAGGCGATCTACACGCTCCTGCAGTCCATGTTCAAGGCAGCAAAATTTGAGCAATTAGTCGAGAACAACCCGATGGAGTTTATACGCAAGCCAAAGCACACGACGACAGCTGCCAGGATTGTCACCCCCGAAATTTACCATGCGATTATGAACGAGGTACGCGGATCACAGATTGAGCATCTATTTAAGTTCGCATGGAGCACCGGACTGCGGCGCGGTGAAATCATCGCCCTGCGGTGGTCGGACTTCGATGTGGACGCCGCACTCGTCCACGTCACAAAAGCACGCAAGAGAGGCAGAGAGGAGTGCGAGGGAACACCTAAAACGGCGTACAGCACACGAACGGTCACACTCTCCCCTACAACCGTGC
Organism: Selenomonas sp. oral taxon 138 str. F0429; assembly: GCF_000318175.2. Lineage (NCBI taxonomy): Bacteria > Bacillati > Bacillota > Negativicutes > Selenomonadales > Selenomonadaceae > Selenomonas > Selenomonas sp. oral taxon 138. The sequence goes on from NZ_KB290935.1 coordinate 30,790, forward strand.
AGAACCTCCTCGCGTGGAAAAGGAAGCTCGCAGAGCGACTTTTCCAGCAAGGAATCCGCCTTACGAAAAAGGACTATATCTTTCGCTCCCTGCGCGACGAAACACAGCCGATGACGCTCACCGCCGTGACACACATCTTCGCCGACCTCAAGAAACGTCTGCATCTTCCCGCCGATCTACGCTTTCACTCGTTCCGGCACACGCACGCGACGCTCCTCGCAGAGCAGGAGATCAGCGCAAAGAAGATACAGGTTCGCCTCGGCCACTCCTCAGTAGCGTTCACAATGGATCGATACGTTCACAACACCACACAGATGCAGGAAGGTATCACGAAAAAAATAGTCAAGTGTGAAGAAAAATATTCCGAGTGACAGCCATGCTGTCAAAAAGGCTGTCAAAAATAAAAACAGAACAGAAAAAGGCTCCCAAGCGAAATGCTCGGAAGCCTTGATTTTACTGGCAGAGAGGGTGGGATTCGAACCCACGGTGGCTCATCACCACACTTGATTTCGAGTCAAGCACCTTCGACCACTCGGACACCTCTCCATGCGCTTATGCGACATGACGCATTATAGCACAGTGAGGGGCGCGTTGGCAAGGGCTTTTTTCGGAGGTGCGGTGACGCCCGCACTACTGCTCACAACATCCTCAAACCTCGGCGAGTGCCTCCTCAAGATCCGCAATCAGGTCATCGATGTGCTCGATGCCGATGGATAGGCGCACCGTTCCCTCACCGATGCCGGAGGCGGCAAGCTCGGCTTCGTTCATCTGCGAATGCGTGGTGGTCGCGGGGTGGATGACGAGCGACTTCACGTCCGCAACGTTCGCCAGCAGCGAGAACAGGGTCAGTTTGTCGATAAAGCGGAACGCCGCCTCGCGCCCGCCCACAATGTCGAACGTGAAGATGGAGATGCCGCCGTGCGGGAAGTACCGCTTGTAGATTTCATGGTCAGGGTGGTTGGCGAGAGACGGATGATTGACCTTCGCCACCTTCGGGTGCTTCGCGAGGAAGTCCACCACTTTCAGCGCGTTCTCCACATGACGCTCGACACGCAGGGACAGCGTCTCAAGCCCGTGGATGAAGTAGAACGCGCTCTGTGGTGCGATTGCCGCGCCCGTGTCGCGCAGGATGAGTGCGCGGATATAGACAACGAATGCAACAGGACCGAGCGCATCGACGAAGCTCACGCCGTGATAGCTCGGGTTCGGGTCGGTGAGGTGCGGGAAGCGGCCCGATGCCTTCCAGTCGAACTTTCCGCCGTCTACGATCACGCCGCCGAGGCTCGCGCCGTGCCCGCCGAGGAACTTCGTCGCCGAGTGCACAACGATGTCCGCACCGTGCTCGATGGGGCGCAGGAGGTAGGGCGTGGCAAAGGTGTTGTCGATGACGACAGGCACGCCCTGCGCGTGCGCTGCCTGCGCGACCGCTTCGATGTCGATGAGGTCGGCGTTCGGGTTGCCGACGGTCTCGATAAAGACGCACTTCGTATTCGGACGGATCGCATCGGCAAAGCCCTGTGCCCCCGCCTTCGGATCGACAAAGGTCACGTCGATGCCCCACTCCTTCACCGTATGCGCGAGGAGGTTGTACGAGCCGCCGTAGATGGTCTGCTGCGCGACAATGTGATCGCCCGCATGGGCGAGCCCCTGGAACGTCGCCGTGATTGCTGCCGCCCCCGAGGCAAACGCGAGTGCCGCCGCGCCGCCCTCAAGCGCCGCGATGCGCTTCTCGAACACATCCTGCGTGGGGTTCATGAGCCGCCCGTAGATGTTGCCCGGATCTTTGAGTGCAAAGCGGTCGGCGGCATGCTGCGCACTGTGGAACACATAGGAGGTCGTCTGATAGATCGGCACGGCACGCGCATCCGTGACGGGATCCGCCTCCTCCTGTCCGACGCGCACCTGCAGGGTTTCAAAATGGTATTTTTTCTCGCTCATGGTAAGTCCCCTTTTCCATTTTCAAAACACATATTTTGTTGATATGAATTATATACAAAAGTTATTTTTTGTCAAGAGGAAATTGTCTTCTGATACTTCAACGGCGAGATTCCCTTGTACCTGCGGAACGTCTTGATGAAGTAGCTGATGTCGTTGAACCCCGTTGCGAGCGCAATCTCCGTGATGCTCTCATCGCCCTGCGCAAGGCGGATGCACGCCGCCTCGATGCGGTAGTAGTTGAGGTAGTCGATGGGGCTGCGGTGCGTGATCTTCTGAAAAAACCGGCAGAAATAGTTCGGAGTCAGCCCTGCCGCTGCGGCGAGATCGCCGAGGGTGAGCGGCTGGTCGTAGGCGTCGTCAATGAGCTGAAAGGTCTTCTTGAGCTGCATGACGCGCCGGCGGCTGCTCTCGCGCAGCGCGGCGTTCGGCGCGTGGCAGAGTCCGTGGCGGAGCACCGCGCCGAGGAAGCTGTAGAGCATCCCTGTCACGACCATCTCATAGCCCGCATACGCCTCCTTCATCGCTGCAAACAGCATGGCAATCATCCCGGGGACATCCGCCGTTGTGCCCGGGATGTATTTATTGATGAGGAGTTCGTGCTCGAGAATCGGCTGTACGCGCGCGCCTGTGGTCTGGCTCCCCTGCAGCAGCTTCTTCAGATCGAACACAATGCACTCGTAGACGGTCTCCTCATCGAGTGGTGCACCGCCGTGCACGATGCCGTCGCGGATGAAGATGATATCCCCCGTCTGCGCTGTCACCACATCCTCGTTCAGCGAGAGCGTCAGCCCACCGCGTACGATGTAGACGATCTCATACTCGATGTGCCAGTGATAGGGCATGTGAAAGCGCGGATGATTGCGATCGACATGATGGAATTCGATTGGAAAATCAAAGCGCCCGCGCGTGCGGAATTCGTTGTATCCCTCGTGTTTCACCGTCTGTCCCCCTTTATTGCAAAAGATAATATCGTCGCATTTTCAACTAAGATCGTTATATTTTTCACGCTCTCCTCTTGATGATAGTGCTTCTCAAGATATATTGAGTTTCACAAAAAGATAAAATCGTACAATTTTTACATAGTATAGCACAAGCGCCGCCCTCCGTTCAACGCTATAATACAGGAATGACAGAAAAAATCAAATATTCATCATAGCGATGAATCAATTACGAAACGGAGGAAATCATCATGGCAGAAACAAGATGTATCGGCGGCTATCCCGTCATCGGCATTCGTCCGACGATCGACGGGCGGCGCGGGGTTCTCGACGTACGCGGCGCACTTGAGGAGCAGACGATGGGCATGGCACGCGCAGCGAAGAAGCTCTTCGAGGAGAACCTGCGCTACACAAACGGCGATCCCGTCAAGGTCATCATCGCGGACACGACCATCGGCCGCGTCCCCGAGGCGGCGGCGTGCGCAGAGCAGTTCCGCCGCGCAGGCGTGGACATCACGCTGACGGTCACGCCCTGCTGGTGCTACGGCTCCGAGACGATGGACATGGATCCGATGACGATCAAGGGCGTCTGGGGCTTCAACGGCACGGAGCGCCCCGGCGCAGTCTACCTCGCCTCCGTCCTCGCGAGCCACGCACAGAAGGGGCTGCCCGCATTCGGCATCTACGGCCATGACGTGCAGGAGGCAGACGCCGAGGGCATTCCCGCCGACGTTGTGGAAAAGCTGCTCCGCTTCGGCCGCGCTGCCGTTTCCGCCGCCACGATGCGCGGCAAGTCCTACCTCCAGATCGGCGCGATCACCATGGGCATCGGCGGCTCGATTATCAGCCCCGAGTTCTTCGAGGAGTACCTCGGCATGCGCGTCGAATCCGTCGACGAGGTCGAGATCATCCGCCGCATGACGGAGGGTGTCTATGACCCGGAGGAGTACAAGAAGGCACTCGCATGGACGAAGGAGCACTGCAAGGAGGGCTTTGACAAGAACCCCGAATTTGCACGCAAGTCCGACGCCGAAAAGGAAGAGGCGTGGGAATTCGTCGTCAAGATGATGTGCATCATCAAAGACCTCTACAACGGCAACAAGAATCTGCCGAAGGGCTGCGAGGAAGAGGTGCTCGGGCACAACGCGATTGCGGGCGGCTTCCAGGGGCAGCGCCAGTGGACGGACTTCTACCCGAACGGCGATTTCGCCGAAGCGATGATGAACTCCTCGTTCGACTGGAATGGTGCGCGCGAGCCGTACATCCTTGCCACGGAGAACGACACGCTGAACGGCGTTGCGATGCTCTTCAACAAGCTGCTCACGAACCGCGCCCAGATCTTTGCCGACGTGCGTACCTACTGGAGCCCCGAGGCGGTCAAAAAAGCGACGGGCTACGATCTGGAGGGACGTGCAAAGGAAGGCAAGGGCTTCATTCACCTCATCAACTCCGGTGCAGCGTGCCTTGATGCGTGCGGCGAGATCAAGGACGGCGCAGATTCCGTGATCAAGCCGTTCTGGGAGCTCACGGAAAAAGATCAGAAGGCGTGCCTCGATGCGACCGAGTGGTGCCCAGCGGACAACGGCTACTTCTGCGGCGGCGGCTTCTCCTCCCGCTTCCTCACGCGCGGCGAGATGCCCGCGACCATGGTGCGCGTCAACCTCGTCAAGGGTCTTGGCCCCGTGCTGCAGCTCGTCGAGGGCTGGACGGTGAACCTGCCCGACGAGGTCTCGGACAAGCTCTGGAAGCGCACGGACTACACCTGGCCGTGCACCTGGTTCACCCCGCGTCTGACGGGGCAGGGCGCATTCCGCTCCGCCTACGATGTGATGAACAACTGGGGCGCGAACCACGGTGCGATCAGCTACGGACACATCGGTGCCGACCTCATCACACTCTGCTCCATCCTGCGCATCCCCGTCTGCATGCACAACGTCGCGGACGTCGATGTCTTCCGCCCCGCCGCGTGGAACGCGTTCGGCATGGATGCGGAGGGACAGGACTATCGCGCCTGTGCCGCATACGGCCCCATATATAAATAAGGAGGGGAGGAGCGCTCTCATGACAAACGAAAAATGCGTGCTCTCCTTCGATCTCGGTGCCTCGGGCGGCCGTGCCGTCCTTGGCACCTACGACGGCAGCCGCATCCGCATGGAGGAGCTGCACCGCTTCACAAACGACCCCGTCCACCTCGGACGCACGATGTACTTGGATGTCCTGCGGCTCTTTCACGAGATGAAGCAGGGGCTGCTGAAGGCGCGCGGGCATGAGATCGCGAGCATTGGCACGGACACCTGGGGCGTGGACTTCGGTCTCCTCGACAGCGCGGGCGCGCTCATCGAGAATCCCGTCCACTACCGCGACCGCCGCACCGTCGGCATGGCAGGCGAGGCGTTTCAAAAAATTTCGCGCGACACGCTCTACCGCATTACGGGCAATCAGATCATGGAGATCAACACGATCTTCCAGCTGCTTGCGCTGAAGCAAAAGCGCCCCGAACTCCTCGAACGTGCAAAGACACTGCTCCTCATGCCGGATCTCCTCAACTACTTCCTCTCGGGGGAGAAGAAGACCGAGTACTCGATTGCAACGACAACCCAGATGCTTGACGCGCGCAGCCGCACATGGTCGCGCGAGGGGCACGAGTACAGCTACGGCGAACTCGAGCAGCTGGCAGCGGCAGCGCCCGCACAGCGCTCCTTCATCCGCTCCGACGATCCCGCCTTCCTGCCCTCGGGCGACATGCCGCTCCGCATTCGCGCCGCGTGCGAGCGCACGGGGCAGCCCGTTCCTGAGAGCGTGGGCGCCGTCATCCGCTGCATCGACGAGAGCCTCGCGCTCTCCTACCGCGCGGCACTCACGGAGATCGAGACCTGCACGGGCAAACACTACGACAAGATCTATCTCATCGGCGGTGGCGTCCAGAGCCGGCTCCTCGCCCAGCTCACGGCAGACGCGTGCGGACGCACCGTCCTCGCGGGACCCATTGAGGCAACCGTCCTCGGCAATATCGCCCTGCAGCTGATTGCGGCGGGCGAGGTCAAGGATCTCGCCGAGGCACGGGCACTCATCCGCGCCTCCTCTGACATCACGGCGTACGAGCCGAAGAACACCGACCAATGGGACGCACATTTTGAAAAATGGAAGGGGCTGACCCCATGCTGAAAGGAATCCCCAAGATCATCTCCCCTGCGCTGCTCAAGGTGCTCGCCGAGATGGGGCACAGCGACCGCATCGTCATCGGCGACGGCAACTTCCCCGCCGAATCGGTCGGTAAGGACTGCATCGTCATCCGCGCCGACGGGCACGGCGTTCCCGAACTCCTCGACGCGATCCTCACACTGTTCCCGCTCGACCCCTACGTCGACAAACCGGTCAGCCTCATGGAGGTCATGCCGGGCGATCCCGTTGCAACACCGATCTGGGACACGTACAAGGAGATCATTGCAAAGCATGACGCGCGCGGCGCGGCAGCCGTCGGCACGATCGAGCGGTTCCGCTTCTACGACGAGGCACGCACGGCGTACGCCATTGTCACCACGGGCGAATCCGCACTGTACGCCAACATCATACTGCAAAAGGGTGTCGTCACGGACGCCTGAAAGGTGAGAGAAATGGAAAATATAAAGGAAATCAAAGACGCGATCTGCGATGTCTGTCACAAGATGTGGCAGCTCGGCTAGGTCGCCGCGAACGACGGAAACGTCACCGTCCTCCTGGACGACGACACCCTGCTCGCAACGCCGACCGGCATCAGCAAGAGCTTTATCACGCCGGAGAAACTCGTGCGCATCGACCGTGAGGGCAACATCCTTGAGGCAAACGAGGGCTATCGTCCCTCCTCAGAGATCAAGATGCACCTGCGCTGTTACAAGGATCGCGCAGACGTGCGCTCCGTCGTGCATGCACATCCGCCCACGGCGACCGGATTTGCCGTCGCGCACATACCGCTTGACCGCTACGACATGATCGAGACCGTCGTCTCGCTCGGCTCCATCCCCATCACGCCGATGATGGGCGCACTCGTCGACGGCGGCACCCTCTCCGGACTCGTCAGCGGCTTCACCCCTGATGTCGCCGCCATCCGCACTGCATTCTACCTCCCCGTCCTCTGCTTTGCCGTCGTGCTCCTTTACTCGCTCGCCTTCCGCAATGTGAAGGACTGATATACTGTAACGCAAAGCCTCCCCCGTACCGATGGGGGAGGGGGACCGCGTGAGCGGTGGTAGGGGCGCCTTGAGCGTCCGAGAAACGCTAACAAAGAGCTGTTACACGAGTCGAAACGACTTCGTGCACCAGTTCTTTTTTGATTTATGAACAAAATATTTAATAATAACTATTGACAAGAAAAAACTTCTGGGATATAATAGCACACGTAATGAGATATGAAACAGATACACAAGGTATCTGCAGTACAAAATTATGAAAGGGGATTTTTCACTATGTCACACGCAAATGATGCAAACCTTAACAACGCACTCAACGCCTACATCGCCAACATCGGCGTCGGCTACATCAAGCTGCACAACCTCCACTGGAACGTTGTCGGCTCGCAGTTCAAGGCCGTCCACGAGTACCTCGAGTCGCTCTATGATGCATTCGCGGACGTGCTCGACGAGACCGCAGAGCTGCTCAAGATGGCAGGCGCACAGCCGGTCGCGAGCCTCAAGGGCTACCTCGAAATTGCAACGATTAAGGAGCTCGGCGATGAGGCGGTCGATCAGAAGAAGGCACTCGAGATCACACTTGCTGATCTCGAACTCCTCCGCGATCAGGCACTTGAGATCCGCAAGGCTGCCAATGCACATGACTGCTTCGGCGTTGCGAACCTCATGGAGGATCACGTCACCAACTACGCAAAGCAGATCTGGTTCCTCCGCTCCATGCTTGCGTAATCACAGTCCATTCTTCCTTACTTCCCATATACACGAAACCGCCGCACGATTGTGCGGCGGTTTTTGTATGCGTGGTCGAAAATCGATCGGCAATCATCGCTTTATTTCATAATTTCCTCAATCAGGGCAACAATATGGATACGCATGGTGTCGAGGACGGGGACAGGCGACTCCATTCCCGCAAAGATAAGGGGAATCTCGGTGCAGCCAAGGATGACGGCCTCAATGCCGTCCTCGCGCGCCATACGTGCAGTGATCGTATGAAAGCCCTCCTGCGTCGCGGGTAGAATCTTCCCGAGTTCCACTTCACTCAGCAGCTTGTGCTCGATGTAGGTCTGCTCCTCCATGTGCGGCGTAACGATGGCAATATCCGCCTGATCGAAAACCTTTTGAAAGAAGCCGCCCGTCATCGTCCCGATTGAGCCGAGGAGGCCGACCTTTCGGTATCCCTGCGCTGCGGCACGGTCGCGCGTCACGTCAACGATGCTGACGAGAGGAATCGGCGACTCCCGCTCCAATTCGTCAAAGACGAGATGCGCCGTGTTGCAGGCCATCGCGGCGAAGTCCGCTCCGGCGGCGGTGACATTTCGAATGCTGCCAAGGAGATATGCGGCAAGCTCCTCCCGCTTCCCTGCTGACGCCATTGGCATGACTTCGAAACAGCTCAAGCTGTCAATGACCATCGGCGGGAAATACGGTTTGCCGACACGCTCCTGAACGCCGTAAAGGATATCGTGATAGTAGGGAATTGTGCTCTCTGGTCCGATGCCGCCGATGAGTCCGAGTTTTCGCATGGCAGTCTTCCTCCTCTTGCATTTTCCTCGTACAAAAAAAGACGTAGTATTGCGCATGGATATAGAATACGCCATAGATACAAAGATTTCCTGCAAACATATACCTAAAAGTTCGAATTTATCATTTTTTCCAATAGTTTTATAGGTAAATATATATTGTCATTTTTTGTGTTTTACGAAAAAGTATACAGAATTCTTTTGCAAATCACTTCGTTTTAGGCATAAAGTCCATTGTACGATAGATCGCTTTTATTTTATAATCAATATTGCAATTCTTCCGTGAAGTCAGCGCGGATCTTATTTGTACGAAAGGAGTCTCCTATGCGAAACAGAACTTACACGCTGCGCCGTCTTTCACTCGTACTCGGCGTGACGCTTGTCTTGGGCGCGCCCGCAGCCTTTGCCGCCTCGAACAACGCCCCCGCCGCACCCGCACCGCTCCCCGCCTCACATAAGATGCAGACATTCCCCATGACCGTGGGCAGCGCCGCCCTCTCCCCCGCCGCAGAGGCACAGTTGACGAAGCGTCTGGATGCGATGCTCGGCGATACGGGGACGCAGGTTCCGGGTCTCGGCGTTGTGCTCTATCGAAATGGGCAGGAAGTCTACAGTCACTTTGCGGGCAGCCGTCGCTTTCTTACGCAGGACGGAACTGCGGCAGAGCCGATCACGCGTGACACGCGCTTTCGCATTGCCTCCGTGTCGAAGCAGTTCACGATCTTCACGCTGATGCAGCTGGTTGAGGCGGGCAAACTCAGTCTCGACGACGATGTGAGTGATTACCTAGGCTTTCCCCTGCGCAACCCCGCACACCCAAACACACCGATTACAGTGCGGATGCTTGCAAGCCACACATCCTCGCTGCGCGACGGCAAGGTCTACAGCATCCCGCCCTCGGTCAGCGTGCGCGAGTTTTTCACACCCGAGGGACGCTACTACGAAAACGGCGATCACTTCGCGCCTGCAGAGGAGGCACCCGGCAGCTACTTCTGCTACGCGAACATCAACTATGGTCTCCTTGGCACAATCATCGAGAAGGTCACAGGCGAGCGCTTTGATCTCTACCAGAAGGAACATATCCTGAAGCAGCTGAACACGAAGGCGGACTACGTGCCCGGAAACCTCGCCAAAAAGGACTTTGCGAAGCTCGGCACGATCTATCAAAAGAAAGACGAGAACGGCAGCTGGGACGAGCACGGTCCTTGGTACGGAAAGGCGGACGACTACGGCGGCAGGCAGCCGAAGAAGGAGTCCATCTACCTGCAAAACCCGTACGCCGAGGACATTCAAGGCTGGTTCTCGCTCAAGGGCTATGTCCCCGGCACGAATGCGACAATGCTCTCCCCACAGGGCGGGCTGCGCATCTCCTACGAGGAACTGACACACTGCCTCGAGATGCTGATGAACGGCGGCAACTACCGCGGGCAGCAGATCCTGTCCCCCACCTCGATCGCGGAGATGCTGCGCCCCCAGTGGCAGTACGATCCGATGCTGAAAAACGGGAGTACGGCAGGCGGCACGCTGCTCTCCTATGGCCTTGGCGAGGTACAAATCGCGGGCGGCAGCACATCGCGCGTCAACCGCACACACGAGATCGATCTCGTCGGCCATAACGGCGAGGCGTTCGGTCTCCTCTCCGGCGTATTCTTCCGCCCGGGGACAAAGGACGGCTTCGTCTACATCATGAACGGCGAAGCTGTTGCCGAGGACGATGATCCGCGCAGCGCGGGACAGTTCAGCGGCAACTATATCTGGGAGGAGGAGATCATGGACGCGCTGACCGAGGCATTGCTCTCGAAAAACTAACGGAAACGAAAATGGGGTTGTTGTACGTTGATGTTCGTACAACAATCCCATTTTTACTTGGATGCAGCCACTGTCATTTCAATTCTGCCCTGTGCTGCGTCTCCTTCATAAAGAACGCAACGACGACAAGCACGGCTTCGAAGGCGACGACGATGATATCGAGTGCCGCCGCATGGCCAAGTGTGCTCGTCAGGAAGCCCATCAAGGGGCCTGAGAAGAACGAGAGGAAGTAGCTCGATGCGCCGACAATGCCCGTTGCAAGACCGATCTGCTGCCGGCTCACGCCGTCCTGTGCAATCGTATAGCCGAGCACGTAGATCGCATGGAGTCCGATGCCCATGACTGCGCCGACGACGTAGAGGAGCGGCGAGTTTTGCGGCATGACGTGGAAGATGAGCAGCGCACAGAGGGCATTGAGCGCAGCGAGGAAGAGCACCGTTGGCCTCCGTCCGAAGCGATCGGCGAAGAACCCCAGGAGGACACCGCTGAGTCCTCCGATGCCGTAGATCGCGCCGAAAAACTGCCCCGCCTCCGTCGCACTGAACCCCTTGTACGTCATGAAGAGATACGGCCCCATCGACGCGAATCCCCAGTACGGGATGATGTTCAAAATCTGAATCAGCACGGCAAGCCAGACAACTTTATTGAAGCCGACGGTGCGCACCGCCTCGACCAGATGAAGCTGCTTGACATCCTTGGACGTGTCCGTGTACTTTGACTTGAACCCCACGATGAGCAGGAGTCCGAAAACAACCGTCACAGCCCCCATGTACTGAAGCCCGATGCTCCACTCGCCCGTAGTCTCAAGGCTCCACCCGTAGTAGGCAGGGCCGACATATGCGCCGATCGAGTAAAACGTCATCATAAGGCCGTTGAGCATCGCCCGCGCTGCGGGGAAGATCGAGCCGGCCACCGAGTACATGACAATGTTCCAGCAGCCCTCTGTGACACCGAACATAAAGCGCCAAAACGCCGCGCTGATGAAGTTCGATGAGGTCGTCACGAGCGCCGTCATGCATCCGAGGCCGACCATGCTCATGACAAGCAGCCGCTTGCGTCCGAAGCGGTCTGCTAGATAGCCTGCGGGAATGTCAATGAGTGCCTGCCCAAGCGTAAAGATCGTGCTGATCGTACCGAGCTGAACAGCGGTCAGCGAAATGCTCGCCGCAACCGCCTTGAGCCCGACACCGAACGACAGACGGTTCGCCGAATAAAAGGCGTAGCCGAGTGCCAGCAGGAACAGCTGAAACCATACGATCTTCGGAATCTCAGAGAATTTCTTTTTCATTGCATCTGCTTCTTTCTGTATGAATTGTTATTGCAAAGCCGGCGGCTTTCCCACATCGGGTCACTCCTCCTCCGCACTCTGCATCTCCCTGCGGTCGCGGTAGATGTCGGTGATCACAATCTTGATGATGACGATGAAGGGAACGGCGAGGAACATGCCCGCCGCGCCGAGGATTTCGCCGCCGAAGACGACACCGAGGATGACGGCGACGGGGTGGAGGTGGAGGCTTTTGCCGACGAGGGCGGGATAGACGATGTTGTGGTTGACCTGCGTAAGCGCGACGTAGAAGAGTGCAGTCTGCACGGTGAGTTCGCGCATTGCTGAGGCGGTCATGAGCGTGCCGAGGGTCGAGGCGACGGTGGGTCCCAGCACGGGGACAAACTCGCTGACGCCCGACAGCAGGGCAAAGACCGAGGCATACGGCAGCCCCATCAGTTTGAAATAAGCGAAGACGACAACGCCCGTGATAACACACATGACAATCTGACTACAAATGTAGGCGCGCAGTGCGATGAGCAGGGTGTCAAAGAGGCGGAGGACACGCCGCCGCGCGGTGTGCGGAAAGAGATCCGCGAGCCAGAGTTTGATCGTGAGACCATCCTTCAGAAGATAGAACGATACGAAAATGATGATGACAAAGTCGATGACCTTCCCGAATGCAACAAGGAGAAAGGAGAGCGAGGCGCGCAGCAGCTCTGCGCCGACGCTGCGTAGACGGTCGAGGATGTTCACGAACTCATCTTGGACGAAGTCGGTGTCCGAGAGAAAGGGAAGCTGCTGCAGGCTCTGACCGATGGTCGGCAGCTCCGCGACGAACTGCTGAAAGGATGGAAGGACGGAGCGCGAGATGATGCTCGCGAGTGCGGCGAGCACGAGGATGAAGGCGATGATGGCGATTGCCGACGCAATCGAGCGCGGCATCCGTCGTGCCTCCATGAAGTCCACAGCGGGCTTTAGGAGGAGCTGCAGGAGCAGTGAGAGGAAGATGATGAACGCAAAGTCCTGATAGAACCAGAACGTTGAGAGCAGGAGCGTAAACGTGACGGCAAGAATGATGGACGTGCGGTAGTTGGCAAGATTCATAGATGCCTCCTTTCTGTGGACGGTATGGGGTTCATCATAGCATATTCAGTGTGCTCCGTCTATAATACTTCTGTCTCATTGAATCTATTGACCGAAAACACGGTCTGACGTATACTTTCTATAAGGAGGCGTCATTATGAAACACTACTACAGCACCATTGACGGCATTGTCACGACGTTTTCGGATATTCACTGCTCTGCCCCAAAAGGTGAGAGCATTCTCGTACACATGGAGAGCGCGCAGGAACACGGCTTTGAGACGGCGGAGTTCCTGCTTCCGAGCATTGTCTGCACGAAGTACAGAGGCTTCACCGAGGACGAGTGTGCGAAGCTGACCGAATTTGTACGGAATAACAGTTTATCGGTGATTCCTAATAGATATACAATTGAGGCATGAAGGAGTCGATGGAAAATGTTCTGCAAAGATTGCGGAAATCCTGTTGAGGACGGCGCAAAGTATTGTCGGGCGTGCGGCTCAGCGATTGCCACACCTGAGGTGCACACACAAATGAGCGGCACTCCGCGCAAACCGGACGAGGGCATTATAGAGAATTTTTTCAAGCTTCATGGGCGTTTGAATCGAAAGAGATTTATCAAGAGATCATTTGCGTTAGCGGGTCTGGCGTTCCCTTGCTTTTTCTTGCTTTTTGCCGTGCTCGATGACACGAAGCCATTTGAAGTTCTGTCAATGGTAACCGCATTTGTTTTCCAGATCGCGAATTATTGTATCGCTGCCCGCCGTTTGGAAGACATGGGGCATGGCCCGGGTGCGGCACGCCTCATTTTAATTGTTGGTATCATATCTCTCCCGATTGATGATGAGCATGTCCTTCGGATTTTGTCGTATGTACAGTCCGGTTTTTGGTTCTACTGTGCGGTAAAGAAAGGTACTGCGGGAAAAAATCAATACGGCGAAGATCCCCTGCAGCAAGGAGCAAGCTCATAGTTTTTGAGCATCAGAACATGGATGAAATTGCAATCATTCGACAGCAACGCACAAAAACGCCCCAACCAATGCGGTTGGGGCGTTTCCATTCCAAGTCTTACGCTCCGGGCGTCTGTGCCTTTGCGGTCTGCAGACGCGCTGCGGCGCGCTTAAGAGCGAGGGAGGCACGCTGTTCGTCGATGATGCTTCCCTCTGTCTCAGGGCTCTCGCGCAGGAGACGCAGGCGTTCCTGTGCGCGCTCGTAGGCACGCTGTGCGCGGTTGATGTCGATGTCGATCGGCTCCTCCGCAGCGGTTGCGAGAACGGTGATCTTCTCGGGTGTGACCTCCATGAAGCCGCCCGCCACAGCGATGAGCTGTTCCTTGGCGTCGACATGAATCTTCATGGCATGCGGCTGAAGTCCCGTGACGAGGGGGATGTGCTTCGGCAGGATGCCGATCTCGCCGCCCGTGGAGCGGGCGATGAGCATGTCGATATCGGCGGCGTAGACCATGCGGTCGGGAGATACAATCTCCAGCTTGATGGTCGCCATCCGTTACTCCTCCTCTTTGAGCTTCTTCGCCTTTTCGATCGCCTCTTCGATGCCGCCGACCATGTAGAAGGCAGCCTCGGGAAGTTCGTCGTACTTGCCGTCGAGGATCTCGCGGAAGCCGCGGATCGTGTCCTTCAGTGCAACGTACTTACCGGGCGATCCCGTAAAGACCTCTGCGACCGCGAACGGCTGCGAGAGGAAACGCTGGATCTTGCGCGCACGCGAGACGGTCAGCTTATCCTCGTCGGAGAGTTCCTCCATGCCGAGGATGGCGATGATGTCCTGCAGCTCCTTGTACTTCTGGAGCACCGCCTGTACACCGCGCGCGACCTCGTAGTGCTCCTGCCCGATGACGTGCGGGTCGAGGATACGCGAGGTTGAGTCGAGCGGATCGACGGCGGGGTAGATGCCGAGCTCGGCGATCTGACGCGAGAGAACCGTGGTCGCATCCAGATGGGTGAACGTCGCAGCCGGTGCGGGGTCGGTCAGGTCGTCCGCAGGGACGTAGACCGCCTGAACGGATGTGATCGAGCCCTTCTTCGTCGTGGTGATACGCTCCTGCAGTGCGCCGACGTCGGTCGTCAGCGTCGGCTGGTAGCCAACGGCGGACGGCATACGTCCGAGCAGAGCCGAGACCTCGGAACCGGCCTGGATGAAGCGGAAGATGTTGTCAACGAAGAGCAGCACGTCCTGACCCTGCACGTCGCGGAAGTACTCCGCCATCGTCAGACCCGTCAGTGCCACGCGCATACGCGCTCCGGGCGGCTCGTTCATCTGACCGTAGACGAGCGCGGTCTTGTCGATAACGCCCGACTCGGTCATCTCCGACCAGAGGTCATTGCCCTCACGCGTACGCTCGCCGACACCCGCAAAGACGGAGTAGCCGCCGTGCTCGGTCGCGATGTTGTGGATGAGCTCCATGATGAGAACGGTCTTGCCGACGCCTGCGCCGCCGAAGAGTCCGATCTTTCCGCCGCGCGAGTACGGAGCGATCAGATCGACGACCTTGATGCCCGTCTCGAGGATCTGGGTCGATGTCTCCTGATCGTCGAACTTCGGTGCGGGACGGTGAATCGGCCAGCTCTCCTTGTTGCCGACGGGCTCGGGGTTGTGGTCAACCGGCTCGCCGAGGACGTTGAAGACGCGTCCGAGGGTCGCCTCGCCGACGGGCACCTTGATCGGTGCGCCCGTATCGTCGGCCTCCATGCCGCGCATCAGGCCGTCGGTGGAGCTCATGGCGATGCAGCGCGTGACGCTGTCGCCGAGATGCTGCATGACCTCGACCGTGAGATTGATCTCCTGGTCGGCTGCCTTGCCCGTGACCTTGATGGCGTTCAGAATCTCCGGCAGTTCGCCCGCCGGAAACTCAATATCTACGACAGGTCCAATGACCTGTACGACTTTACCTTTTGCCAATGGAAAACCTCCTTACCTCCATGTACCCATTGTGCATGGATGTCACTTGAGTGCCTCGGCGCCGCCGACAATCTCGTTGATCTCGTTCGTGATGCCCGCCTGACGTACCTTGTTGTAGAAGAGGTCGAGCTTCCCGATGAGTTCGCCTGCGTTGTCGGTCGCGTTGCTCATTGCGTTCATGCGTGAACTCAGTTCGCTCGCCGCCGACTGGAGGAGCGCCGCATAGATGGTGGTGAACAGGTACTGCGGCAGCAGCGCCCCGAGCACCTCCTCGGCATTCGGCTCATAGATGTACTGTGCCTGCGCGTGCGCCGCGTTTTCGCTCTCTGCCTCAAAGGGGAGGAGCTTTACGATCTCGGGCACGCAGGTGATCGCCGACACAAAGCGTGTGTAGACCATGTAGACTTCTTTCACGCCGCCCTCTTCAAACGCGCTGATGAGAACCCGTGCCAGCTTCTGCGCATTGCGCGCCTTCGGGCGCTCACTGATGCCGACATGCTGGTGCACGATATCAAAGCCGCGGTTCTTGAAGAAATCGCGTGACTTGCGCCCAACCGCGACGATCTGCGTGTTCGCCTTGTCCTCGACGAGCGTCATCGCCGTCTTGAGAGCATTGCTGGAATACGCACCCGCGAGGCCTTTGTCCGCCGCCATCACGAGGATCAGACGCTTGCCCTCACTGTGCTTTTCGAGCAGCGGATGCGAGACACCGCTTGCCGCCGCCGCCACGCTCCGAATGACCGCAGCGGTCTTCTCGGCGTAGGGACGGTTGTTGTTCGCCGCTTCCTTGGCACGGCGCAGACGCGAGGTCGCGACCATGTCCATGGCGTTTGTGATCTGCTGGATGCTCTTGACGCTGCGGATGCGCCGACGGATGTCCTGTAAATTTGCCATATACAGTCACCTCTCCTTTACGCTTCTTTGTAGGAGATGGTGTCCTTGAACTCCGCAATCGCCTTCGTGATGTCCGCCTCAAGCGCATCGTCGAGCTTCTGCTGCGACGTGATCGCCGACGCGATCTCGGGATGCGAGGAACGCATAAACTTGAGGAAGTCCGTGTGGAACGTGACGACCTTGTTCACGGGGATGTCCGTGAGGTGTCCGCGCACCGCCGTGAAGATGACAAGCACCTGCTCGGCAACGGAGAGCGGGCTGTACTGCGCCTGCTTCAGCGTCTCGACCATGCGTGCGCCGCGGTCGAGCTGCGCCTTCGTCGCCTTGTCGAGATCCGAGCCGAACTGCGCGAATGCCGCGAGCTCGCGGTACTGCGCCAGATCGAGACGCATCGTGCCTGCGACCTGCTTCATCGCCTTGATCTGCGCCGAACCTCCGACACGGGAGACCGAGAGACCGACGCTGATCGCCGGGCGGATGCCCGAGTAGAACGAGTCGGTGTCCAGCATGATCTGACCGTCGGTAATCGAGATGACGTTTGTCGGAATGTACGCCGAGAGATCGCCCGCGAGCGTCTCGATGATCGGCAGTGCCGTGATGGAGCCTGCACCGAGTGCGTCGGAGAGCTTCGCCGCGCGCTCGAGGAGGCGGGAGTGTAAGTAGAACACGTCTCCGGGGTATGCCTCGCGTCCGGGCGGACGGCGGAGCAGCAGCGACATTGCGCGGTACGCAGCCGCGTGCTTGGAGAGATCATCATAGACGCAGAGCGCATGACCGCCCTTGTACATGAAGTACTCCGCCATCGCAACGCCCGCATACGGTGCGAGGTACTGCAGCGGTGCGCTGTCCGCAGCCGTTGCGGCAACGACGATGGTGTACTCCATCGCACCGCCGTCCTCGAGCGTCTTGACGACGCGCGCGACCGTCGATGCCTTCTGACCGATGGCGACGTAGACGCAGATACAGTTCTGCCCCTTCTGGTTCAGAATCGTATCGACGGCGATTGCCGTCTTGCCCGTGCCGCGGTCGCCGATGATGAGCTCGCGCTGTCCGCGTCCAATCGGGACGAGCGCGTCGATTGCCTTCAGACCCGTCTGCAGCGGCTCGTGAACGCTCTTGCGGTCCGCAATGCCCGGTGCCGGCGACTCGACCGGACGGAACTCCTTCGTGTCGATGGGTCCCTTGCCGTCGATCGGACGACCGAGCGCGTCCACAACGCGGCCGATCATCGCCTCACCCACGGGCACCTGCATGATGCGGCCCGTGCGCTTCACCGTGTCGCCTTCCTTGATGACCGTATCGCCGCCGAGCAGAACCGCGCCGACGCTCTCCTGCTCGAGGTTCAGCACGAGCCCGTAGACCTCGTTGCCGAAGTCCAGCAGCTCGCCTGCCATCGCCTTGTCGAGCCCGTAGATATGGGCAATACCGTCGCCGACCTCAAGAACCGTGCCGACGTCGTTGACGTTCAGATCGACATCATAGTTCTTGATTCGTTCCTTGATAATGGAAGTAATCTCTTCCGGATTCATTTTCATATTTCGCTGTCACCCCGCTAGTTCGCCATTAACTCTGCCGTCATTGCTGCGAGACGTCCCTTGATGCTGCCGTCGATGCGGCGGTCGCCGATGCGCACCACCACGCCGCCGATGAGCGAGGGATCGCGGTGCTCGCGTAGAGTTACCTGCTTGCCCGTGACGCTCTCGAGCTTTGCCGTCAGCTCCTGCAGCTGTGCGGGTGCGAGAGGCTCCACCGTCGTGACATCCGCCACGGCGATGCCAAGCTTCTCGTTCGAGAGCTGTCCGAAAATCGCGCTGATCGCGTCGAACACCATCATGCGCCGCTTGTCGATGAGCAGCAGGAGGAAGTTCAGCACCGTCTCGCGCACACCGCCCTCGAACACCTCCTTCAGGAGGGACTTCTTGTCCTCCGGCTGGATGTTCGGGTTGCAGAGATACGCCTTCAGCTCCGGGCAGTCGTGATAGAGCTGCTGCACCTTCGCGAGATCCGCGCCGTATTCCTGCAGTGCATTGTCCTCGCAGGCAAGTTCAAAGATCGCGCGTGCGTACTTGCGTGCAAGTTCCATGTTCAGCATGGCGCATCACCAATCTTGTTTGCGTCGAGTTTTGCGATAAACTCGCCAATGATGGCATCGTTGTCCTTCGCCTCCAGATTCTTCTGGATGATCTTGCCCGCCGCAGCGAGCGACAGGGCGACAACCTCAGCCTTCAGCTGCTCAACCGCATGGGCGCGCTCGCGCTCCATCTGCAGCTCTGCAGCCCTCTTCATCTGCTCGATCTCATGCTTCGTCGCCTGCAGTCTTGCCTCACGATCCTCGCTGGCGCGCTTCTCGGCGAGATCAACAATCTCCTGTGCCTTTGTGCGCGCGGCAGCGAGCTGTGCCTTGTACTCGTTCAGCATCGCCTCGGCAGCAGCCGCATCTGCGTCCGCCTTTTCGATGCTCTCGGCGATCTTGGCTCTGCGCTCATCCATCATGCGGACGATCGGCTTATACGCCACTGCGCGCAGGAGTGCAACGAGAATCAGGAAGTTGATGATTTGGACAGGCAGCGTCCCGTTGAGATCAATCAGCCCTTGCGTAATTTCGCTCAATTCCTATGCCCCCTTTGCAAAATCCGTATCCATTCTTCTTAGTGAATCAGCGGATTTGCATAGAGCATGATGATGCCGAAAACGACGCCGATGATGGCAAGCGCCTCGATCAGACCGACCGAGATCAGCGTACGCGTAAAGAGAACGCCGCCCGCCTCCGGCTGACGTGCCAGACCCTCGATGAAGCGGCCCGTGACAAGACCGTCACCGATGCCCGCGCCGATCGCGGCAAGACCAAAGCAGAGACCCGCACCGATAAGAGCGCCTGCGACCATGATTGCGTTTTCCATGAAAAGATCCTCCTTAAACAATTGAACAAAATCTTGGATGGTGTGCGTTTGCCGCACGTAAAACCTTAAAAATCAGTGACCGTCATCGGTCTTAATGGCAGCGCCGATGTACGCCGTCGAGAGCATCGTAAAGACCAGCGCCTGCACAATGCCGACGAATACACTGAACGCCAGCCAGATCACCGAGGGGATGGTGGAGCCATTCCCGAGAAGCTGCAGCAGGATGTGAATGAGAATCTCACCTGCCAGAATGTTGCCGAATAGACGAAACGACAGCGTGATCGGTTTCGCGACCTCCTCGACAATGTTGATGATGATGAACGGTGCGACCGGCTGGAAGAAATGCGCCACATAGTGCATCCCCTTCACCGCAAGCCCCAGCACGTGCATCATGACAATGACCAGCAGAGCCAGTCCCAATGTGGTGTTCAGATCGTTTGTCGGCGATGCCATCGTCGGAATCAGACCGATCCAATTCGACACGAGGAGGAACAGGAACAGCGACACGATGAACGTGGACAGGAATCCACGCCCGCGCGGGCCCATATTCTCCTCGACCTGGTCATGCAGTGCCTCGATCACCGTCTCCATCATCATCTGCCAGTTCGATGTCGGCACAACCCTGAGGTTGCGCGTTGCGAGCCAGCCGATGAAGAGGACGACGACCATCGAAATCCACGTCATCACCAGAGTCTGCGAATTGAAGGTAAATCCGGCGATCTGCACTGCCTCGCGAACACCGATTTCGTGCATAACCTCTACCTCCCTCGGGGGGTCTCCCCCAGTTACCTGTCGAAACCGCCTTTCAGCGATTCCGTCTATCGGCGCGTATCGTCCGCACGATCAGCTGCACCATCATGATCGCGTGCATCAGGAGGAATCCTCCCACTGCCGCGAAGAAATCGTGCACGCCCACTGTCGTCGCCGCCCATAGAACGGCACCAATCAGCACGAGCATCAGTACAAGCCCCACCTGCACCTGCGACGTTCCCGCCGCACCCAGCCGCGCCGCACGCATGAGGCGCTGCGCCAGCTGCCAGAAATACAGCGCCGCAGCCGCCGCCCCTGCTGCGACTCCACCCATGAGTGTGATCTCACCCGCAGCGAGCAGGGCGATCCCACCGATGAGCACAGCCGCCGCAAACGCATACACGATCTGCCGCCGATACACCGATAAAACGACTTTCATATTCCTCCTCCGACAGTCCCGCGGCGTAAGAAACGCAAGAAAACCGCCCCTGCACCATCTTGGGCGCAGAGCCTTACGCCGGTCGCCGTCTTCGTTGAATATCAGTACCCTTAACAACATTCGACGAAAAAATCCTTTTTCCTTCCACAACTGTATACATAAGTGAAAAGTTTTTTGAAATTTTCCGTCAATATCATAAGGACGGGCTATGAAAAAGCCATGAAGCGATTCATACCCCTTATCGCATATTATACGGGCTTCTTGCATTTTCCGCAACATCATTTTAATTATCCGAGGTATTTTATTATTGTATTGGACGATAGGCTCTGCTAGAATAGGCAAAATACAGAAAGGAGGCGCAGCATGACCATCGAAGGCGCCGTCATCATCGAGAAGGGCGTGACCTTTGCCGTCATCCACGTCGCGCCCGAAGTAACGCGCTACACCATCAAATCCACACAGACACGCCGCGCCCTCATGCGCTTCTTCCCCGGCATGCCGATCATCCTCATGAGCCTCACGCAGGACGGAAAGCCTCAATATTATGGACGCAAAGACATTGCAGACTTTCTCAGCAGTATCCGCCTAAACCAGATCCCGTGGAAGAAATATCATATTGTGTGAAAAGCGCGGAGCCTCATCCCATGGCTCCGCGCTTACTCATAATGCCCCTTGCAGGCGGCAATATAGATATTTTTCTCGTCGAACGTATAGATCAGCCGATCCTTTTGCGTAATGCGACGGCTCCAATAGCCCGCGAGCACATGGCGCAGCTGCTCCGGCTTGCCTAGCCCATCGTGACCGTTGCGCTCAATATCCGTCAGCAGCTCGTGAATCTTGCGCGCCACCTTGCGATCCTCCTGTACCCACTCCATGAAGTCCCGCCACGCATTCTCCGAGAACACCTTATTCATCGGAGAGGCGCTCCAGTTCTGCCGTATCCTTCATCACCGTGCGCCCCGCGCGCAGCTGCTCAATCCCCTCGACAATATGCGCATAGTTGCGGCGGTCACTCGTCAGGAAGACATTCTCCATCAGATTGTTATAGCTCTCCAGGCTCATCAAAACAACATTCTCCTCATTGCGCCGTGTCACAACAATCGTCTCCGCATCACGCGTCGCAGCGTCACAATACGTCTTCAGATTACTGCGCAACGCCGAGAAATTCACCGCCACCATACAATCACATCCTTTCGCATTCATTGTACCAGAAGTCGTACAGATGTCAACACAAAGAAGCGGCCGCACGATGCGACCGCTTCTTTTTCGTCAGAACAAACCGTTATTACGCGAAGGAGACGACGTCCTCCGCCTCAGTTTCATCTGGATAGACCGGAGTGGCGGATGCCGTTACGACCGCACTGACAGCCTCATCCACTGCGCTGGAAACAGTGTTGTCCTGCCCTGCCTTTGCCTCCTGCACGGGTGCATAGGCGTTCAGCACTGCAACCTGCAGCTCCGTCTTCTCCGCGTCCGTCAGGGTACTGCTCTCGGCAATTGCCTGCACGACACCGACCACGACACCTGCCGTCTGGCGGCGTGATGTCGCTGCGTTCTCATTCAGCTTTGCAATGGTCTCGGTCAGCACTTCGCTGCGTGCCTCCTGCGTCGCCTCCGTAAGTGCAATCTGCGCCTTTGCATTGCCCTCGGCAATATTCGCCTGATCGTCCTCCGAGAGCGTCGGTGTTTCGGGGTTCACGGGCGGTGCGGGCGGCTGCGGCACGGGTGGAGCGGGTTTGTCCGCTCCCTGCTCTATAAACTCCGTGGACTCCGTACCCGCGAGCTTCACATGGGAGGACGCATCACGTAGCAGAGATGCGGCCGAGCTGTCCGTACGCGTAACGATGGCAGCAGGGTTGACATTGAGCTCCGATGTCGCTGTAATCGCGCTCTCCTTCCATACACCGATCTTGCCCGCACCGAGATTCAGATTGTATGCGGCAACCTCTGATTTCCACAGACCGAGTTCGTTGTCCTTTGTAACGGTTACTTTGACCTCTTGATCACCGCGCCCCGAATAAACACGGTCAAACGAAGATCCTGCATAAAGATCCGTCCACGAATTTGCCCCAAGATTGCTGTCCTCGATGGTCACCTTGCCGCCGAAGATTCTTGTCCCGTCGTAGTCCACACCCGTAGGATGCGTCACCGTGACATTCTTCAGATGGACGACGTTGTCAACGCCTGCTGTCTTGTGCTCATGGGCGCGATTGCCGACATCCGTGTCGCCATCATCGCGATCCTGCGTGAACGCATAGAGATTAAACCCGCCTGTTGCGATTGTGCTGTTCTTGAGGCTGACACTGCCGCCATCCGCATAGAACTCTCGCTTGGTGTGAACGTCCAACCCATCCGCCTGCAAGGTATTCGCAGCACTCGTCTCGGCTTTCCCCCAGTAGCTCCTCCAATCTGTCGCCGTCTGGTCGTAGTCGAACTTGCTGAATGCACTCAGCGAGAACTCCGTCCTTGTCCCGTGCAGCTTAGCACGGTCTGCATTGACGGTATACCCCACGACACCGAACGATGCTTTCCCATCAGTCTCATGCTTCACCATTCCGTGGAACGTGAGATCATTGCCCCGTGTGCCACGATAGGTAAGCAGCTCGTTCCCATGATCATCACCGTGTTGCCGCTTAAAGCGGTTGCCCGCAATCATGATAACTTCTGCTTCATGACCCGCGTCGCTTTCCATCCGAATTGTTGCATCATCCGCGACGGTGATCTTGCCTCCGTAGATCGTGCCCTGATTCGTCGTTAGCATGCTGTTTACGATATTGATGGTGCGGTCGGGCGCACTTTTATCATCCATCACTGCACCATTCCCGGTTGATCGATAGCTCGCGACAGCTTCCATCCCGAGTCGATAGACATCAGCCGTGCTGTTCTTGACATCAATGACGCCGCCGCCAAGCTGCAAGGACTTGCCCTCTGCCGTGACACCATCCAAGGAGACTTTATTTGCTGCCGTCACGTCCGCAGTGAAGACATCCTTCGCATCATCTGTATCACGTTCATCCGCATTGAACTTCGATGCAGCGTAGATGGTTGTCTCCGCTTCCTCACCGAGGAACTTCGCTCCCGTTGCAGAGACTGTTGCACCGCCGATCTCGGTCTCTCTGCGGTTGCCACCAAGCATATTGACCTTGCCGTTAAAGACGACATCGTTGCCCGCATTGTGGACGAGTTCCTCGGTGAGATCCTCGCCGTCCTTCAGTGTCCATGCCGCTGAGTTCGCCGCCTTAATCTGGAGCATCGGCTCATTCGTTCCGCCAACAACTCCCATATTGAAAACGACACCGTCTGCAACGCTCACCTTGCCGCCGAAGATATCGAGTTGGTTACTGACGTTGAACTCCGCGTTCCCATCAATGGTAATAGGAGCCTCACCATTTTGCCGTAGGACGCGCTCCGTGTTGTTCGCCTTGACAATGCCAAGCGCAGAGAGTGTCATATCCGAAACATTCAGCACAGCGTTCCCGCCGATATGAATGCCGTTCGGGTTGACGAGCACGAGATCTCCGCCACCCGTCTGATTCATTGTGCCGAGGATGTCGGAAAGCTGTGATCCTGTCACATTGTTGACGAGGGTCTTGTTACTCGCGATGTTGAAAGTCAGCGTCTCACCGTTTGCGATGTTGAATGCCTGCCAGTTGATCTGACCGTCGTTCGTCGCCGTGATGGTTGCGTTGTTCGCAACGGCATCCCATGTGCCTCCGCTGAGGGTAATGTCAGGGTTGCCGCCCACGACTTCGCCGCCCGTCGGCATGGCGAGTGCGGAGCTGGTGAGTGCGAGTGTGATGAGTGCCGCAAGGCTGCTGCGGCGCATTTTCTTCCGAAGATTCATTCCGTTCCTTCCTTTCGTTCCTTCAAGATGAATTTCTGCCTTCGCTTCCCCTAATCGGGAGCACGCCCTTAGAAGTTCACACTCGCCGTCAGGTTCCAATGACGGCTGTTCTGCCCATTGAGGTTCACCTTGTCCGCGTCGCGCAGAATCCGTGCGTAGTCGAGCGCGAGCGAGAACTGCCCGTCGCTGTAGCGCACGCCAAGTCCTGCGCTCGCAATGCTCTCGCTGCCAAAGATCAGGTTGCGGTTCCTGTCGCTGCGGTTGTTCGAGAGATGTGCATAGTCCGTGAAGGCAAGGAGTCGCGTGTGCTTCATGATCTCCGGCGTGTAGATCTCGATGCTGCCGACAAATCCCTTGTCCGCGCCGATCGCACGCTCGTCAAATCCGCGCACGCTCATCTGTCCGCCCGCACCGATCTGCTCGGCGGGGACGATGTGATCCTTCGTGTACTGTCCACTCAGGCGTACGGCGCCGATCCAGTCGCCCGCCGTGCGCGCCTGATAGTTCACGCCTGCGCGCAGGAGTTTGAACTGGCGATTTGACCCCGGCGATACGCGCTCATAGTCTGCCGCATCCCCATTGATATTCGTTGCAACGCCCACGTTGTACGAGAAGACGCTGTTCGGTTTGCGCTCGCTGTGCAGGTAGGTCGCCGAAGCGAGGATGACGCGGTAGTTGTTTTCGAACTTGATCGGCGTCCCGCCAAAGCTGAACCCGTAGTCGCTCTCCGTGCTGCGGTAGCCAATCCCGAAGTCAAGGATATCCTTGTTCCGCGAGGTGTAGGAGAGGAAACGCTGATAGTGCAGGTCGACGTTCGTGCTCTTGCCTCCGATATTGAGATCATAGAGGCTCGTGCCCGTGGGATAGTTGTCGATGCCTGTGCGTCCATGACTAACGCTGACCGAGATCGCGCCGTTCCACTCCGGCATGAGTTTCCGATAGGAGAGTGCCCCGACCTTCACGTCGCCGAAATGCCCCGGCGAGGTGACGAATGCCGCGCCAAACGTGTCCGCATTGCCGGAGATATTCGTATTGAGGTAGGTGAGCGATGTGCGCCAGTCGCCCGTGTACTCCGAACCCGTGTTGCTGACGGAGAGACGGACATGCTCGCTCTTCTCCTCCTTCACACGGACGGTGACGCGGTAGCTCCCGTCTCCTGCGGGGCTGAACTCCGTGCCGAGGTGGTTACGATGTGAAAATACGCATACAAAAAGCGCAGCGACGCGAGCCGCTGCGCTTTTCTATGTTCGATACTATTTTACTCTGCCGGGATGATGAACGAGAGGGAGCTGAAGATCTTCTTCGTCACGATCGGATCGTCCGTCGGGAAGCCGACCTCGACGCCGATGACGTTGAGGCCGTTGTTCGCGATGCGCACGGTAACATAGCCGTTCGCATCGGCCTGCGTTTCATTCGTGAGGTCGCCGAGCACATCCGCGATCACGGGTGCATTCGCATACGGCGCGCCATCCTTGTAGATGCGCAGCTGCAGCGTGTCGCCGCGCCGCAGCGTCAGCGGATTCACCTCGGGCACAATCTGGATCGGCACATTGTAGATGCCCGCCGGCTTCACAGCCTCGTTCCAGTAGTGCACATTGTACTTGTAAGCATAGGTCACGGCCTTGAGATTCTCGATGCCCGAGAAATCACGTGTCGGGATCACCTTGCCGTCCGTCGTCTTAGCGAAATAGCCGTAGTCAAAGAACGTCGCCGTCACGCCGAGATCCTCGCCCGGCACGATCGTGATGTTCTTTTCCCCGTCGACACGCTCCACCGTCGTCGGCTGGAAATTCACGTCGTAGGCGTCGATGCGCTGCACACACGCCGGGTCATACGCATTGTCAAGCGGACCTTCGCCGAGCACGAGAGCCTTCGTGTCGACACGGTTCGCAAAGAAAACACCGTGTGCGTCTGCCGGTGCTGCATACATACCGAGCCCCATCGCCGCACCAAGCGCCGCTGCCAAGAGTTTTTTCTTCATTACATATCCTCCCATCAAAAACAACTGAATGCGCGGGCGTATTCCCGCCACTTCGCTCATTATAGTATAAATAATTCCTATTTGCAATAAGACAAATCATTTTCATCGCTTCTGTCTCACTAAATTTTAATCAAATTCTTATGCTGCTCTATCTTTTTTTTGAGATATTCAATAAATAAGCACACTTAAAGGAGGAATATTTATGCAGATTTTAAAATCCATTGCTCTTGCTGTGCTCATGCTCGCGCTCACGATTGGCACGCAGAATGTCAGTGCAGCGCCAGCTCAGTGGGACGGCGGCAAAATCCGTGTCGAGGGGCTTGGCATCGCCCCTGCGGATGCGCGCGGCTCACAGGCAGAGGCACTGGCACGCCGCGCCGCA
This sequence comes from Selenomonas sp. oral taxon 138 str. F0429, assembly GCF_000318175.2. NCBI lineage: Bacteria > Bacillati > Bacillota > Negativicutes > Selenomonadales > Selenomonadaceae > Selenomonas > Selenomonas sp. oral taxon 138. The sequence goes on from NZ_KB290935.1 coordinate 57,616, forward strand.
CTCAGCGACGCCTATCGCCAGCTCGCCGAGCAGATCAACGGCGTGAATGTCGATGCCGTGAACACGGTCGAAAACATGACACTCATGAACACGACCGTCCGCACGCATGTCACTGCACTCATCCAGGGCGCGCAGATCATTGACGAAAGTGCACGCCGCGACGGTTCGTACGTTGTCACCATGGAGATTCCTGTCTACGGCACCGGCTCCCTCGCAAGCACTGTCTTCACGCGCATTGAGACTCGTGCACCATGGGCAGCGCCCGAGAGCGTCTATGCTCCCTACACGCCGGTTCCCTATGATACAACAGGATACGGCACCTATGAGCGCACACAGAATCAAACCTCCTCCTCCCCCATCCTGCAGGCCGCCATGGCAGCAGGCTCCACCGCTGCAGTGACCGTTCCCTCCGCGCAGACAACGCCTGCGATCACGACGACGCCGACGCGCCCGGCACATCCCGCGGCAGTGGTGACCACGCCGACAGCACCGACAACGCCTCCAGCAGTGGTGACACCGACGGCTCCGACGACGCCCCCTGCGGCAGTGGCAGTGACACCCGCCGCCCCGCTCACGCCTGCTGCACCGACGGCAACCACACCTTCTGCTGAGATCGTCCCCAAGGGGCAGGCAGTTGGCGGCTACACGGGCGTCATCATCGACTGCACGGGACTCGGACTGCGCCCTGCCATGAGCCCTGTCATCAAGGCGGAGAACGGGCAGCCCATCTACGGCTACAAGAACCTCGACGTTGACAAGGTCGTCGCAAGCGGCATGGCTTCCTACGCACACAGCGATGCAGAGGCCACGCGTGCGGGCGCGAATCCGCTGCGTCTGCGCGCTGTCTCCGTCGATCACAATGCGAACCCCGTCCTCTCGGCGGGCGATGCGAACCGCCTCCTCCTCGAGAACAGTGCGAGCGGCTTCCTCGACGCGACCAACGTGGTGTTCCTGCGCTGAGAACAGCCTTCTGAAAACCCTGCGAAATTTGTGATATTTATCACGAGTTTTTCAGGGTTTTTGTGTTATACTATATAAGTTACTACAAAACAAGGGAGGGAAACATATGAAACTCAGTGCACGCAATCAGCTCAAGGGCAAGGTTGTCTCCATCGAGAAGGGTGCTGTCAACGGCATCGTCGGCATCGAGCTGAAGGGCGGCGACGTCGTCACGGCGACGATCAGCTTGAACTCCATCAACGAGCTCGGTCTTGAGGTCGGCAAGGAGGCGTACGCGGTCATCAAGGCAACGTCCGTCATGGTCGGCGTCGATCACCATCACTAAAGCAATAGTCGCCCCGTGCGGCACACATCCCTCGTCCGCGGCAGCGCTGCAGGCGGGGGATTTTTCGCGCCCGGCTCATGTATTCAGCGGCATGCCTCCCCTTTCGCTGCAAAAACGTGGTATACTGAACCAGCACATCAAAACAGACGGAACAGAGGAACTCTATGGCAAACATCAACGAGAACTATCTGAAACTCCCCGGCAGCTACCTCTTCGCCGAGATTGCACACCGCGTCGCTGCCTATAAAGAGGCACACGCGGATGCGGATATCATCCGTCTCGGCATCGGCGACGTCACCCTGCCGCTGCCCCGCGTCTCGATCGACGCCATGCACCGTGCCGTCGACGAGATGGCAGAGCCCGCAACCTTTCGCGGGTATGGCCCCGAGCAGGGCTATGATTTCCTGATCGAGGCGATACGCGAGACGAACTATCGGCGGCGCGGCATCTCCATTGACGCCGACGAGATCTTCGTCAGCGACGGCTCCAAGAGCGACTGCGGCAACATCCAGGAGATCTTCGGCACGGACTGCCGCGTTGCCGTCACCGACCCCGTCTACCCCGTCTACCTCGACACGAACGTGATGGCGGGACGGACGGGTGCGCTCGGTGCGGACGGTCGGTTTGCGGGCGTCACCTATCTCCCCTGCACGGCGGAGAACAACTTTACCCCCACGCTTCCCACGGAGCGCGTCGATATGATCTACCTCTGCTGCCCCAACAACCCGACGGGCACAACGCTCTCGCGCGCGGCGCTCACCGACTGGGTCGCCTATGCGCGGAAGAACGACGCCGTCATCCTCTTTGACGCCGCCTACGCCGCCTACATCACCGAGGAGGATGTGCCGCGCTCCATCTACGAGATCGACGGGGCAAAGGAGGTCGCCATCGAGTTCCGCTCCTTCTCCAAGACGGCCGGCTTTACGGGCACGCGCTGCGGCTACACCGTCGTCCCGAAGGCACTCACGGGACGCGCCGCCGACGGGACGCGCCATCCGTTCAACGCGCTCTGGAACCGCCGTCATACGACGAAGTTCAACGGCACGGCGTACATCATCCAACGCGCCGCCGCCGCCATCTACACGGAGGAGGGTCAGCGGGAGATCAGGGACATGATCGCCTACTACATGGAGAATGCGCGCATGATCCGAGGGGGGCTCTCCGCCGTCGGCATTGAGGCATACGGCGGCATCAACGCGCCGTACATCTGGCTGCGGACGCCAGATGGCATGCGCTCGTGGGATTTCTTCGACAAGCTCCTCCACGAGGCGCACATCGTCGGCACGCCCGGCACGGGCTTCGGTCCCTGCGGCGAGGGCTACTTCCGCCTCACCGCCTTCAACAGTCACGAGAATACAGCGCGTGCCGTCGCACGCTTCGCACAGCTGAAATAAGTCCGCGAAGAGAAAAACAGGGCTGCTGCACGAGTCAAAATGACTTCGTGCAGCAGTCCTTTGTTCGTGTTGGTGCGGAAAGCGCCCCTTCCACCGCTTCGCGGTTCCCCTCCCC
>NZ_KB290935.1:60429-74788 GCF_000318175.2 Selenomonas sp. oral taxon 138 str. F0429
GCCCCTTCCACCGCTTCGCGGTTCCCCTCCCCCGCATCGGCGGGGGAGGCTTTTCATTACGGCGTATTAGCCTCCCGCCACCCAAACATGTCAATATACTTCTTGACTGCATCCTTCACGTAGTCGACCTGCCGCAGAGACAGGACGGAGTAATGCGGCCGCTCGTGCGCGAGCAGCTCCGCCGTCTGCGCGACAACCCCCTGCGAGATCTCCGTATTGACGTTGATCTTGGCGATGCCGCGCGCGTATGGGCGACATTCTCCGCGAAGGTTACAATTTCTCTCAGATTTACCAGCATGGCAACCGTCCTTTACAGCAGACCCGGCAGCGAGTTTGTGAACATGCTGAGGATGAGGACGACGATGAGCGCCGTCACGCCGGAGAGTGTGCCGCCGACCGTCCAGACGCGCATCGTGCTCGGCACATCGAATCTGCCGAAGCGGTTGATGACCCAGAATCCCGAGTCGTTCGGCAGAGACAGACCGATGCCGCCCGCGCAGATCGCGAGCGAGGCGAGTAGCGGCGACACGCCCTGCATATTCGCCACAACGGGCGCAAAGATCGCCGCCGTCGTCACGAGCGCGACGGTGGTTGAGCCCTGCGCAGCGCGGAGCACCTGACTGATGATGAATGCCGCAATGAGGATCAGCGCTCCCGAGCCGTCCGTCAGCCCCGTCATGCCCTCGACGAGCTGCTTGCCGATGCCCGTCTCGTTGATGATCTTGCCGAATGCACCGCCCGCGCCCGTGATGGCGAGGATGATGCCGATCCCCTGCATCGTCCCGCCGAATCCCGCCGCCATCGCGGCCGCGGTCTTGTCGAGCGGCATCCCCGCGAGGATGCCCATGAGGAGGCCGCCGAGGAGCAGCGCGAGGAACGGATGAAGCTTGAACTTGATGATCGAAACGAGCACGAAAAGCAGTGCCACAAAGAAGATTGCCAGCAGTACACCGAGCATATTTTCCCCTCCTTAAACAAGTTGCAAAACGAGTCTGTGCTTGCTCCACTAGGGTTTGCTTAGGAGCATCGCACAAATCAGTTTCCGAAACGTACGAAACTCACAGCAGCATGGCAACCACGTCGCGCAGCGTCTCGACCGCACCGACGTTGCCCGGGAAGATGATGTAGCTCATGCCCGGGAACTTGCTCTCGGGTCCCGTCTGCCACACGGGAATGCCGGGCGCAACCTGTCCGAGAACGAGCGCGCGGCGCACGGAGAGGCCCTTCGTTCCAACATCGCTGGATGTGATGCCACCCTTCGCGATGAGGAAGGCGGGCTGGACGCTGAGGCGGTGCACGATGCTCGTGATTGCATCCGAGATCTGCACGGCGACACGCAGCGACTCCTCCTCGGAGCCGGCGTCGAAGCGCTCGCGCCCCGTGTAGACTGCGACCGTTACGCCGCTGCGGATCGCCTCCTCTGTCTCTGCGATGACGCGCTTCAGCTCCTCCGCAAGCTTTGGCGGGGCGAGCACGAGCAGGTGATGGAACTCGATGAATTTCACATCTTTCAGCTCACGCAGCTTCTCGAACTGCTCCGTCGTCTTCTTCACATGCGAGCCGATGATGATGAGGCCGCCGTTTTTGTTCCCCTTGACGACAAGCTCATCCCGTCCCAGCAGCGGTTTGTCGGCAACGCCGCCGATGACCTTCGTCCATGCTGCCGCCGTGCGGAACATGAAATTCTTGCCCGCCTTCATCGCACGCATCATCGCGATTGCAAACACCTTCACGTCCACATAGTCGACCGCATTCACGACAACCTTGCGGAAATCCGTGACCGCCATCAGCTGACTGACGATCGCATCCACGCGCACAGCACGCAGATCTGCGAGGGAGATGCTGACAACATCGGCGGCACGGAACGCGCCCTGCGTCTTCTCCTCGATGTATTCCTTCAGATCCGAGGCATAATAGCCGAACGTCTTGTCCCGCGCGAACTCCGTCGCGCCCGCCGGTGTCAGCTCCGCGCCCTCCTGCACATAGTGCACATCGTCAATCGTAAAGCGCCCGCCCTCCTTGAAGAACGGCATGAGCACCTCGCCGTCGATGCGCTCCCCGCTCTCCTCAAGCGCGTGCGCGAGCGTCGCCGTCTCGAGCGGATAGTGCCCGCGCAGCGTCGAGTCGCCGCGGCTGATGAGCATGAACTGCTTGCCCGTCCGCTTTGCCTCTGCCGCCACGCGCTCGGCAATCTTCCAGTGCTCCTCCCCCGTCTGCTTCGCCTGAAATGCACGCGAGTTCGTAAGAATAAAGAACATGGCGTTCTTCTCGGCAAAGCCCTCAGCAATGCTCTCCTCCGACCAGTCCGTATAGACGTGGATGCCGTTCACCGTCTGCACGCCCGTCGGGTCGTCGTCGAGCACGATGATCTTGCGGTCAAATCCTGTGCGCTCCGCCGCGAGCGCCGCATCCACCGCCGCCTCGTCGACCGTCGGAATCTTTGCAAAGAGTTCGTCCTTCGATACCTTCATCGCCGTCCTCCTCACGCCTCGTCCGACTTGACCACAACGCCGGAGATGTTCTCATAGAACTGCACAATGCCGCTGTGGTCGTCCATCAGATGCCCCGTTGCCTTGAGACTGTGCATGATCTGCTGCAGGACGCCCGTCAGGATCAACGGCAACTCCATGCCCTTCGCCGTGTCCATGACGTTCGTGATGTCCTTGAGGTTGATTGCAATCGGCCCGCCGGGCTTAAAGTTCCGCGAATACATCATCGGCGCCTTCGCATCGAGCACCGTGCTGCCCGCAAGACCCCCGCGGATCGCCTCGTAGACCTTCTTCGGATCGGCACCCGCCTTTGTCGCAAGGATGAGTGCCTCCGAGACCGCCGCAATGTTGAGATTCACAATGACCTGATTCGCAAGCTTCGTCACCGAGCCGCTGCCATTCGGCCCCACGAGCGTGATCGTCTTTCCCATTGCCGCAAAGACAGGGCGCGCCTTCTCGAGCACCGCCGCATCGCCGCCGACCATGATCGCAAGAGAGCCGTCCACAGCACCAGGCTCACCGCCGCTGACCGGCGCATCGAGGAAATCGCAGCCATGCTCCGCCGCAAGTGCCGCAAACTCCTTTGACTCGACGGGCGTCACCGAGCTCATGTCCGCAATGATCGTCCCCTTTGCCGCACCCGCGAGCACGCCGTCCGCGCCGCTCAGGATGCTGCGCACAATCGCGCCGTTCGGCACCATTGTGATCACCATGTCCGCGCCCGTCGCCGCCTCCTTCACCGATGCGGCAGCCTTTGCGCCCGCCGCAACCATCACCTGCACGGCGTCCGCCACGACATCGAACACCGTGACCGCAAAGCCCGCCTTCATCAGATTGCGCACCATGGGCTTGCCCATAATCCCGAGCCCAATAAAACCAACGTTCTTCATCATCCGTTCCTCCCATCTAAAATAACGGCTCTTTATAGTATGTAGTATACTACTTATTCTATAAAAAGAGCGGGACACTGCCCGAACTCCTTTTGACTCTGTAATATGGGGCGTCCTACTGCGGTACGCCGAACACGCGCGCCGTCGCGCCCATATGCACCATGAACGAGCGCATTGCCTCCGCCTCATCGCGCCGCCCGATGCCCGCGAGAATCGCCGCGTGTTCCTCCCACGCCTCCGCATGGCGACGGCGGTGATGCAGCGAGGTGAAGATTGCCTGCTCCAGCTTCGTGCGCATCTGCTCGTGGATGCGGATGAGATAGCTGTTCCCCGTTGCCGCAACCAGCAGCGTGTGGAACGTCGTATCGAGCTTCATGAACTCATAGTGCATGCTGTCGCCCGCAATGTACGGCCTGCTCTTTTCCTGCACCGTGCCCATGCGGGCGAGCGTTCGCTGCCGCACGGACTCCGGCGCCTGCACGGTGAGCCAGCGGATGCTGTAGCCCTCGATCGCAATCCGCGCAGCAACAATCTCGCGCAGATCATCCTCCGACACGGGGCGCACCATCCAGCCTCGGTTTGCGTGTACCTCGAGCATCCCCTCGTTCGTCAGACGGATCACCGCCTCACGCACAGGCGTACGCGACACATTCAGCTGATCCGCGATCTGCTGCTCCGAGTAGATCTCACCCGTCCGCAGATCGCCCTTGATGAGCGCCGTCTTGAGATACTGATACACCTGATCCTTGTAGGATACCTTCTTAATCACATTCTGCATCCTCCCGTTGTATGTAGTATACTAGTCGAACGCAAAGAACGCAATCAGGACAAAAGTAGGAAAATTTTGCGGAGTGAAAAATTTCTATAAAACAAAGACGCCCTTCCATCGAAGAGCGCCTTTGTTTTACTCCTTCACATCATCGTCACGATGCCGCTTCGGCGGGCGTGGGTGATAGAGGCTCCAGTTCCAGTGAATCGCCGCAAAGCGGATGAGGAGGACGAGGGCAAACGCGAGCCACGAGTCCGCCTCCACGCCGAGCGCAAAGCGCAGTGTGCAGAAGACGAACGCGCCGACAAGTGATGCTGCCGCATAGACCTCGGCGTAGAGCACCACGGGCATCCGCTGGGCAAGCACATCGCGGATCATGCCGCCGCCCACCGCCGTTGTCGCCGCGAGCAGGATCGGCAGCACATAGCTGTCCTCGCCGCCGACGCGCACGCCCGTCAGTGCGCCCGTGATCGTAAAGGCAGCTAGACCGATCGTATCGGACACGTTGAACATCGTGAGGAGGCGCTGGCGCCGCATCCGATGCAGTGCCGTCCACTGATAGAGGAAGGAGGTTAGGAGCGCGACACCCACCGAGAGGAGGAAGTTCGTCGTATCGCGCAGCGCCATCGGCGGTGTAATGCCGACCAGCATATCGCGCACCATACCGCCACCGACCGCCGTCGCCAGGGCCAGCACCGAGATCCCGAAAATATCCATACGGCGCGAGATGCCGACCAGTGCCCCCGACACCGCAAAGGCAAGCGTACCGATGATATCGAACAGCTGCCACAGATCTTCTACTGCCATCGTTTCGTCCTTCCCTTATACGCCATTCCCCCGCCGATGCGGGGGAATGGCGAGCAACGCGAGCCGATAGGGGCACCTCTAACTCATTCGACTCTCTCACGACAGAAAACCACAAATCGACCAAGGCGCCCCTTCCGTCACGCTGACGCGTGCCACCTCCCCCGTGCCGCACGGGGGAGGCTTTAGCTTACGCCATATTAGCTTCCTTCGCGGCAACGCGGAGGCTTTCAGCATACGCCCATCACGCCATATTAGCTTCCCCCGCCGATGCGGGGGAAGTGGCGAGCATAGTGAGGCGATAGGGGCGCCTGTGACACAAGCGACGCCTTATCATCAGAAACACACCAACGTCCAAAGTGCCTCCAGCTCGTCTGACGCTCTGACATCAATCAGTACACATGCCCATCATCTTCTACGTCGCCAAGCTCTTTTCCTCCACGAATATCAGCAATCGCCCGTTCAACCGCCTCGCAGACAGAGGGAAATCGTCTTTGAATTTGCTCATTTGTAAAGCGAAGCACACGAACGCCCTGTTGTCTCAAAAATTCGCGTCGAGCGGCATCATAGCGCTGTCCCGATTCCTCGAAATGCTGACTGCCATCCACCTCAACGACAAGTCGAATTGATGGCGCATAGAAATCTGCAATGTAGTTTCCGATGGGCTGCTGACGACGAAAATGACAAGAATTCTGTGACAGAAAATCGTACCAGAGACGCCGTTCTTCGGGTGTCATGTGTTGCCGCAGTTCTTTCGCATACTGCTTTGTTTTTGTCTTGTAGTCACGCATGAAGTCAGTGATCCCCCATTGGCCAAGGCACCCCTTCCGTCACGCTGACACGTGCCACCTCCCCCGTGCCGCACGGGGGGAGGCTTTCACAGTCCACGGTGTGACGATAGGGATACCCCCTCAGTCCTGCGCAAACAGATACAACACCGTCTCAATCGGCGTCAGCGTCCCCGTCCGTGCCGAGTGCGAGCCTGCCGCAATCAGATTGCCGTCCCTATCATACACCACACGCTCCAGCGTCAGACGGTACGTCTCACGTGCATCGCGGATCTTCGCCCCCGCAATCCGATAGGCGACCATCTGCTCCGCGCCCGCCGCGCGTGCCGCTGCGAGGTGACTGCTGAGCCCGCTGAGCAGCCCATCCGCCGAGAGCCCACCACCGCCCGCCGCGAACACAACCGACGCATTCTGCACATGGAGCGCGTCCCGCAGCACCGCCATCATATAGGGCGCATCCTCCGCGAGCGTATCGTCCAGCTCCGTCTCAATCGGCAGGGCGTAGAGCGTCCGTCCCTCCGTGCGGTTCGGCAGCCCCATCAAAAAGAGAAACGCATTGTCCCCGCCGTACGCATCGTAGAGCTGACGAATCGCCGCATCCACATAGGCCATCATCGCGTGCGGGAACTTCGCCACAGACCGCGCGGGCGACCACGGGACACGCTCCCCGAACTGGTGAAAACCGAGCGGCGCGGCAAGCACATCCTTCATCGGATCGCCGCTCATCACCACACGGTGCAGCGTAAACCGCCCCTCGTAGCGGCGTGCAAATGCCGCATTCCCCACCGCAGGAGCACCGAACGTCGTCACAACGAGCTGCTCAGGCGCGACCCCCAGATCCGAGAGCCGCGCCGCCGCGAGAACTGCCGCCGCTCCGCCAAGACTGTGCCCTGTCAGATAGATCCGCATCGAGGGATGTGCACGCAGCTCATCCGCCAACACCTCACCCGCCGTACGATTGCCGTATGCGGGCAGCACATCCGTAAAGAGTGCCGCTTGGCAGTAGTCGAGGAAGCCACGGTGCACGAGCGGCGTCTCGCTGCGCTCCGTCACACGCATATCGCGCACAGCAAGGAACTCTGCAGGACTGTCCCCGCCGAACGCGGCACGCCCGAGCCGCAGATCCGTCCACACATCGCTCCCGCGCTCCGTCCCCGGAAAGGCGATCAGATGCGTCTCAGTGCCATCCTCATCCGTCCGCACCATATGGAAGAACCGTCCGACCGTACCGCGATGCCCCTCCGTCTCATACGACGCGATCTGCCAGCCCGCCGCCACGAGACGCGCACGCAGCAGCTCCGGCAGCTCCCCGCTGTACGCCGCCTCCGATGCCGCCGCACACACGAAGCAGCGTGACGGCAGATCAGCGGGTGCAGCCAGCACGCGCACAGGCAGCAGAAACAACAGACAAAATACCAGCAGCCGCAGCATCATCGCTCCTCCTTCGCAGAAAAGACCTTTTCTATTATATCCATATTTCATTTGAAAAAACAGTGTTTTTTCTGCACACATTACGCCTCATTCTCATTTATTTACAAATAATCACATCTTGTTTTCACAATTTTGCCATAAAACTAGCCGCAAATAAATTTTTCTCTACGATACCCGTACAGCCTTGAAAACACTGGGGTTTCCGCAAAACTAGGACGTTTGAACCCTGTTATTTGCTACAGTACGTTTTTTCTGAGAATATGCTACAGTGAGATTGGAGAGGAATAACCGGCATGATTCAAGGTGCCCACATCGGATGTATTGATCTTGAAAGGAGTCGATCATCATGAAACACCATTCTCAGCGCAGCAAACGTCCCCCATCACGGACACTTGCCCCACGCATCCTCGCCGCCCTCACGGCGGGCGCGGTGACGCTCGGCGCGCTCCCGTACGCGTACGCCGATCCCATCGTCGCCTCCTCCGTCACATCGGACACGGTGACAGAGGACGGGGTTGCGGGCAGCATCGACGGATCGTCCGCCACCATCACCGTCGGCAGAACGGGCGGCGGCGATACGCCCCGCCTCCAAAGGGCAACCCCCTCGGAATGGAGCTTCGCCTACGGGACATACCTCAAGTCGTCCGTACCGATTGCGAACATCAACATCACAAACGGAAAGGCGATCATTCGAAGCGGGACGCTGCACGAGGCTACCGGCACCAACATCGAGCTGGAGCAATGCGGTACTGCGCATGTGGAGAACAGCACGGTGGAGATCTCGGGCGGCACGTTTCTGGGTAACGGATACTTCACTCCACTGATCTATGGCGGTGTGGTGATTATTAAAAAGCCCGGCACACAGGGCGTGGCGGAGGTTGTCCGCAGCCATGCCACGGTTACGGGCGGCACGTTCGAGTCAGGCGGACTTGATGGCGGCTTTGCTAGGAGCGACAACGACACACGCGCCGAGGCTCTTGCTGAGGAAAATACCGCCACCTTTACGGGCGGCAACTTTTCCGATTACACTTTCTCTATGACCGGCGGTTATGCCGGTGCAGACTCCCTCCAGACGGCTGCGGCAAAGGCACTGCGAAATCATCTGACGATTAATACAAGTGCTAGGGTATTCCGTCTGCAGGGAGGCATGGCAGTGACCGGCAACGGGCGCATCCGCAGCGCACAGGCAAATGAGAATGTGGTCAACGTCAGAGCAAGCGTACATAACGAGCTCATTGGCGGATTTGCATGGAGTCATTCGGCATCTTCCGGGACTGCGGTAGCTGCCCCGCTCAGCACGACGGAGGCAAATCGGAACAAGGTCTGGATCGCGCCAGGCTCCGGTGAATTCACAGATCGGAGTGTAGGCGGCTGGAGTGAGCTCAGTGACAGCCATGTCACCGAGCTGCGCGGAGCGGCGAACGAGAACGAGTTCTCCATCGGGGGCGGCACCCTCCGCCTCACCTATGGCGGCATGAGCCAGGCGGTAAATTCCCGCACAGGTGCGGACAGCATCGCGCGGGCGGAGGCAAACAAGAACAAGGTCTGGTCAAAGGCGGACACGCTCGAAGGCGACCTGCTGGGCGGATCTGCCCTGGCGTGGACGACCGATGGCAGAGCGGAGGCCGCAGCGCACGAGAACGAGATGTATGTGAATATAGGCACCTATCAGTACGACATCTACAGCGGCACTACCAAAGCAGTGTCCGAGAACGGCAGCGCTGTGGCACAGGCGACGAAGAACTACCTCTCCACCGAGACGAACGTCATGCAGGACATCATGGGAGGTCTTGCATCTGCCGAGGCAAAGGGTACCTTTGACGTACTGGCAAGCGAGAACTTGCTCAGTCTGAGGGGCGGCGCACGCAGCTTCATCGGCGGCTATGCCGACGGCACGCAGCGAGACAGCGGCACCTACGTCCTCCAGAGCACGGGCACGGCGAACGAGAACAGTATGGAGATCCGCTCCACCGGTACATTCACCGACAAGAGCGCGGGCGGTTACGTCCATATCACAGCGAACAATACGAAGCTGCTGTCTGCTGCCGCAGCAAGGAACGAAGTTCTCCTGCAGGACGGCACGTTCAACGAGGATGTGGCGGGCGGCAGGAGCTTTGCCCGGAATACGACGACGGCGGCGGACAGCGTCACGAATGCCGCAGCGAACGAGAACACCGTCCACGCCTTGGGAGGCACGTACGGCGCGAGACTCTACGGCGGCTCGGCGTATGCCGAGGCAAAGAGGGAGTTCAATGCGAGCGCCAACAAGAACAAGCTGGCCGTCTCCGCGGGGGCAAAGAACTTCATCGGCGGCTACGCCGAGGGCAAGCAGCTCGCGCCCGGTGAATCGGTGACCCACAGCACCGCAAAGGCGAACGAGAACAAGGTCTGGGTGGGTGCAGGCGCAGGGACATTCACCGACAAGAGCGCGGCGGGCTACAGTACGATCGAGACGAACAATGTCGCTGAACCAAAAGCCGAGGCAAACAGCAACCAGCTCACCATCCGTGCCGGCACGTTCCGTGAGGACGTGACGAGCGGCAGAAGCTTTGCGCGGAACACGTCTGCAGGCAGCGCGGCAAATGCCGTTGACAACCGCCTCTGGGTGTACGGCGACACCACGCGGTTCCAAGGGCATCTCTTCGGCGGCTCTGCCGAGGCAAGAGCGACGGGCAATCACAGCGCAGAAGCGGAGGCATCGGGGAACATTACCCACCTGATGAATGGCACGACGTATGATGGGGATGTCTACGGCGGCATGGCGCAGGGTGGCTCCGACACGGGCAATGTCTACCTCAAGTCCAATTACAACGAGCTCTACATCCACGGCGGCACCTATCGCGGCAACATCTACGCAGGCGCGGCTCTGGGCGATCTCGCAGCGGATCCAAACGATGTCCATGAGGAGGTTCACCACAATAAGATCGAGATCTCGGGCGCAAATGATCTCTCCTTCGCAAGTCTCTACGGCTATCGGCACCGCGTCGGCGGCGCGGGGGCCTATGCAGCCGACAATGAGCTCGTCCTGAAAAACACGAAGAATATCACGGTGAAGAGCGTGGAGGGATTCAACCGATTCGCGTTCTACGTTCCGAGCGACATCACCGAAGATGATACGATGCTCTATGTCAGGGACGATACGAGGAACATCGACCTCAGCGGCAAGACGGTCGATGCCCATCTGCAGGGCAGCACCTCGCTCCCGAACCGCATCCGCCTTCTCCATACGGTAAATGCGGAGATTCTCAATGATGGCACAGCCACGATGACTGTGCATGAGGGCATCTCCGGTACGGAACGCATCAGTGTGACGACGAACAAGAAGGAGCTGATCGTGCGGCGTGACGGCGTCACAACCGATGCGGGTGTTCCGGTACCCGTACCGTCGGCGCCGAAGCCTGACGAGAAGCCGCTGCCATCGGGGGCGACCCCGCCGACGCAACCTGGCTCGCCGCCGATTACACCGCCGGGTGGGATCGTCACACCTCCGCCGACACCGCCCGCACTGCCGCCGGAGACGCCCTACGACGGCGGCTTCCGACTGATCGGTGATCATGCGAAGTCGCTCGCTGAGACGATGGCAGGCTCGGTCGCCTTTATCGGCTCGGGCATGAATCTCTTTACGGGCTTGGGGATGTCGAGTGCGTCCATCGAGGAGGCAGCAGCCGAGGGCTTTGCCCCATTTGCAGCGATGAGCGGCTCCTCCATGCGCGTCAAGACGGGCTCGCACGTTGACCTCAAGGGCATGAACCTCGCCGTCGGCTTCTCGCGCGAGGTGAAGCGCGGGGATGAGCGCCTGATCTTTGGCCCCATCGTCGAGTACGGGCGCGGCAGCTACGACAGCTATGTGAACGCGGCACACGGCGACGGCTCCGTCCGCTATGTCGGCGGCGGCGGTTTCCTCCGCTGGGAGCAGCCAAGCGGCGTGTTCGCCGAGGCAAGTCTGCGCGCGGGGCGTTCGAACATGGACTACAGCGCAACGCTCAATGTGGGCGGCACCCCGCGGCATACGTCCTACGACACGAGCGCGAACTACGTCGGCGCACATCTGGGCATCGGCAACCGCGTGACGATGAACGACAAGACTACGCGCGAGATCTATGCGCGCTACTTCTTCACGTGGCAGGGAGGTACGGATGCAACGCTCTCCACGGGCGACCGCTACAGCTTCTCCGCCGTCAACAGTCATATCCTGCGTGCAGGACAACGTTGGATGTTCCCGCGTGGAGGCGGTTCGTTCATCCTTGGCGCGTCCGCACAGTATGAGTTCGGCGGCGATGCGAGCGCGACCTACCATCGCGCGGGCGGCATGAGCTACACCTCGCCGTCTCCGTCGCTGAAGGGCTTCTCCGGCAGCCTCGAGCTCGGCTGGAAAACGCAGATGAGCGCAAACTCCACCGCAGACCTCTCCGTCGAGGGCTGGGTCGGCAAGCTGCGCGGCGTCAACTTCCGTGCCGGGTTCGCTTGGCAGTTCTGACACATGAGAGAAAGGGCGTCTTGATTCTCCTACACAAAAACCCCGTCGGCATGATTGTCGACGGGGTCTTTATATATGTCACAATTAGTTCTCAAAGCATCGCCTTGTACCTGCTCCACTCCGACTGTGGGATCGCAAGCACATCCATCGCCTTCTCCGCCGTAACCGACAGTTTTTCCATCATTGCTCGAATCGAAGAAAGATACGCCTTTTCCGCACCGCGCTCCATACCACGTTCCATGCCACGCTCCATCGCCTCTTTGCTGATCTCCTGAACAAACTGTTCCCACTTCGAGCTCATATAAATCTCTCCTTTCTCTGTATTCTTAAACGCTCCTGCCCTCTCTGCAAGAACAGGATAGTACATCTCATCGGGCTGAACGCATTGAAAATCGTGCATCAGATTACCAAGAGGGGTATTATCCACAAGCGAGGCATTCACATAGATAATATGCGAACCGTCGCCAAAGGGCTCCCCATCCCCTTCAATCGTTCGGCGTATCACATAGAGCGGGTTCCCCTTCCCAAGTACATCCGTCTCCGTAATAAAGATTACATACGATTCCGGCAGCTTTTTATAATCCGTTCCCTCAGGCAGGGCATTCGCGTCCATCATACTACTGTGATATCGTGCCCTACATGGTTCTGCACCCCTTTTCGCGCGTTGGATTTCGATATTAAACTCCTGCCCATCCGCAAATGCATGAATATCAAGCCGCACGTCATGACCATGCAGATTCTTCAGCGTGTCCTGCACAACGACTCTCGTCGCGCGAAGATTCGGCTTCTCCAAGATAATCTGCAAAACCAGATCGACACAGGGAAGGCTGTCCTGAAACACCGCCGTCATAAAGATGTCGTCCATCAATGTTAAACTCTGAACGATTTCTCGATACAATGCCCGACGTGCTTCTTCCGTATCCAGTGCCATAGCGCCCTAAATATACTACATTTATACCATCTTACAGGCATTGGATCTAACGCCTACCATTCATTCTGTAGTAGGATTTCAACACATAAAAGTAATAATTTTCTTTTTAGTACACCTCACCTACATTAGTATAACCAAGATCTATTCCATAAACAAATAGTGAAAAGAGGGCTTTTCATTATACACCGACTTGGCTAATCCAATCTCGTATATTAGTTCCAATCCGCTCTATATCTCGTCTACCAAGTTCACCACTGTGCATGATAACGTTTCGTGAACGCTCTAATGTAGAAAATATTTGTTTTGACCAATCAATTGAAACAATATAATCTTCAAACAATTCATAATTTTGAGCCATAATAGAAGCAAGGTCTCCAAAATTTACATAATTTATCATTAACTCCCCTCTATGTGAGTGCCATTTAATTTTTTCTTCATCCTTTTTTCTGGTTTCTGCAGACCTACGAATTTTTTCTGATACACATTGCCCCCACCAACTCTCACCTTTATGTTCCAGCAAGATTTTTACAACAAATTTTCGAACCATATTTTCAAAAGCAGCAATTGCAGTATATACTGTAGCCATAACTTTTGCAGAGTTAACACACTCATCGTCCAATAAATCTAATGATAAACTCTTCATATATTCTTGTGAGAGAAAATCTGAAGATGAGTGTCTGCCTATAACTTCCGTTTTATTTAATGCAACCTTAGTCAATTCTCCACGCATAATAAATGCATATAATTTATCCTCCATAGTTAGATTATACCTCGCCACTCAAACTAAATGTTTTTTTAGACTTTGAAAGATAACATCGTAAACAGCCGCGTTTGTTGTTTCAGGAAGATGAATTTGAATGTTATAATGTAAATTCATCTTTGTACTCCCACCTGACATCACCGCTGTTTGGTCTACTTCCTGTTGTGTGGGTATCATAGCCGATGTATCTCGTACTGTAAAATCAGGTTTTTCAATAGGTATATCTGTCCAATCGGCTAAATCACAGAGAGCACGAAAAGTAGCAGCCATAAGAGAAATTACCTTTTCACTCTTTTGTCCCTGTGTAAGTGTTTTGAGTTTATTTTTTATTTCATCATTCGAAAGAGTCTGTGCATCTTTGCGTAGATTAAAGAGATCCTCGTATGCTTCTTGAATACCAATGGCTAAAATTTTCTTTGTTTGCGTTTGATCAAGAAACTCATAGTATCGCTGTAATGGTTGTCCGTTATCATCTATGAGTCCCAAGGCCTTAAAAACCCCAATTATTAAACGATCATTACTGCTTTTAAATCCTAAATCCTCCAAAAATCTTGTAGTAAATTTATCTGGCGCTTTTGCATTGATAACAGAATTTATAATGCTATCAAGGTTTTTTATAGACGTCAAATAGGACGTAGTTAGAGACATTCTATTCCCCTCTCTCTCTAAGAATATAACAAAAGCGACGGTATCACAAGGAATACCACCGCTTTTAAAATAAACCTTCCAGTTCAATACCAGAAATCTCAACTTATCGTAGAATGGTGCGGTTGGTGGGACTTGAACCCACACGTCTTGTGAACACTACCCCCTCAAAGTAGCGCGTCTGCCAATTCCGCCACAACCGCATGATATGAAGTTAAATGGTGCGGTCGAGAGGACTTGAACCTCCACGATGTTGCCATCACTAGCGCCTGAAGCTAGCGCGTCTGCCATTCCGCCACGACCGCGTGACTATCAAATTGTAAAGAAAAAATGGTGCGGTCGGTGGGACTTGAACCCACACGTCTTGTGAACACT
>NZ_KB290935.1:74808-75987 GCF_000318175.2 Selenomonas sp. oral taxon 138 str. F0429
CCCCTCAAAGTAGCGCGTCTGCCAATTCCGCCACGACCGCGTATAAAATTGTAGGAATCAACAATGGCATAGCCATCGTTGACTAAGTGACTCAATCAAGACTGCCGTTCGCTGACGCTCCGACATTCTTGTTTCGCTACTTATGGTGCCGAGGACCGGAATCGAACCGGTACGATCTTACGATCGGGGGATTTTAAGTCCCCTGCGTCTGCCTGTTCCGCCACCCCGGCGAAATGCAAAATGGAGCGGGTGATGGGAATCGAACCCACGTGACCAGCTTGGAAGGCTGGGGCTCTACCATTGAGCTACACCCGCATGGAGCTGGCGAGAGGACTTGAACCCCCAACCTGCTGATTACAAGTCAGCTGCTCTACCGATTGAGCTACGCCAGCAGCATTGCACAAGCGGCACGCGCCGCAGACGCTGTAGGATACGAAGTGGTGCCTCAGAGCGGAATCGAACCACTGACACGGGGATTTTCAGTCCCCTGCTCTACCAACTGAGCTACCGAGGCATAAAAATGGCGACCCGAAGGGGACTTGAACCCCTGACCTCCGCCGTGACAGGGCGGCATTCTAACCAACTAAACTACCGGGCCGTATAAAATGGAATGTCCTTGGTGGGCGATGACAGGATCGAACTGCCGACATCCTGCTTGTAAGGCAGGCGCTCTCCCAGCTGAGCTAATCGCCCATATAATGGTGACCCACCACGGAATCGAACCGTGAACCTACTGATTAAGAGTCAGTTGCTCTGCCAGTTGAGCTAGTGAGTCATGATAAGTGAAAGAAAAAGTGGTGGCTCACCCGGGACTCGAACCCGGGACCCTCTGATTAAAAGTCAGATGCTCTACCAACTGAGCTAGTGAACCTTTATCAGCGCCACCCATCTCATAAAATGAGATAAATTGGCTGGGGTAGTTGGATTCGAACCAACGGATGCGGGAGTCAAAGTCCCGTGCCTTAACCGACTTGGCGATACCCCAACTATCCACAAAGAATCACTGATAAAAAGGAACTCCTTATCAGTGCTTCGCCAGCGGCAGCACCGCTATAAATGCAAAAATGGCTCCTCGAACTGGACTCGAACCAGTGACATTCTGATTAACAGTCAGACGCTCTACCGACTGAGCTATCGAGGAGTGATTGCGGCAACTACCTACTCTCCCACGTCGTCTCC
>NZ_KB290936.1:0-542 GCF_000318175.2 Selenomonas sp. oral taxon 138 str. F0429
TGCCGCGGCTTCGGTTCTGTGCTTTAGCCCCGGATATTTTCGGCGCAGGGCCTCTCGACCAGTGAGCTATTACGCACTCTTTTAATGGTGGCTGCTTCTGAGCCAACATCCTGGTTGTTTTCGAAGTCCTACATCCTTCTCCACTTAGCACAGCATTTGGGACCTTAGCCGGCGGTCTGGGCTGTTTCCCTCTTGAATACGGGTCTTATCACTCGCATTCTGACTCCCAGGCTGCCCATATGAGCCATTCGTAGTTTGACTGGGGTCGGTAGGCTTTACGCCCCCTTGCCCGATCAGTGCTCTACCGTCTCTATGGTTATTCGCCTGAGGCTAGCCCTAAAGCTATTTCGGGGAGAACCAGCTATCTCCACGTTCGATTGGCATTTCACCCCTATACACATCTCATCCCAACATTTTTCAACATGCACGGGTTCGGTCCTCCACTCATTTTTACCTGAGCTTCAACCTGGACATGTATAGATCACTGTGGTTTCGGGTCTAATCCATGCTACTTTCGCCCTCTTAAGACTCGCTTTCGCTTC
>NZ_KB290937.1:0-1244 GCF_000318175.2 Selenomonas sp. oral taxon 138 str. F0429
CTCTGGATCGTGCGATTCGGTGTGGAAATGATACCTCCGCGTCTGTCTATGACGAGCGAGGAATCTTGCTGCTGTGATTCGAGTTCCGACTCAGAGTGCGGCAACTTGGAGTTTCAGTCCAAGCGGCTGCATGAGTTTTACCAAGGTATCTATTTTGGGCGTTGTTTTGAAGGATTCGATGCGTGCGACAGAGGACTGCGGCAAACCGCAACGCTGCGCAAGCGTTCTCTGGCTGATGCCGAGGGCGGTGCGCCGCTCGATCATCGAGGAAACGATGGCTGCAATCTCCTCGATTTCTTCCATATTTCTGCGGCTTTCTGCATCAATGGACTTTACGTGATTCTTGTAATCTTCCCATGTTTTCATTTTCCTCGCTCCTTTTGCTGACGAAGGTAATCGTTCCGTGCTTCTTTTGCACGGGCAAGCTCTCTTGGCGGTGTTTTCTGGCTTTTCTTCCGAAAATGGTGCAGCAGAACATATTGACCGCCTGCGTAATAGAAGTAGAAGATGCGGTTGTTTCCGGGGCGAAGCTCCCATATATCATCTTCCAGATGCTTTGTAATCTTGCTTGGCAGTTTTGTTCCGTTGCGCGCCAAGAGGTCAAGGTAGAAGACAATTTGCTCATATTGAATCCGAGCGTCTTTGTTCGTCCCGCTTTTCTCACGCAAGTCCTCGAGAAAATCCCATACGTCGGATACACCATTTCTTTTCTCGTAGAATTCAATCTGGTACATATTTACTCCTCTTACAGATATTTTGATGATAGCATAAAAGCTATCATTGTGCAAGGAGAATCCCATGAACCTATTCAGCAAACTCTTCCGTTCGCGGGACAAGCCCATGAATCATCTCGGCGGCTTGTCCTTTTTGTTTGGGCAGACGGCGGCGGGCAAGGCGGTCAATGAGCGGACTGCCATGCAGACGACGGCGGTCTACGCCTGTGTGCGCATCCTCGCGGAATCCATCGCGGGACTGCCGCTTCACGTCTATGCTTACAAAGGGCAGGGCAAAGAGCGTGTGCCGGAGCATCCGCTGTACTTCCTGCTCCACGATGCGCCGAACCCAGAGATGACGAGTTTCGTATTCCGCGAGACTCTTATGGCACATCTCCTCCTGTGGGGAAACGCCTATGCTCAGATACTTCGAGATGGCAGAGGGCGTGTCCTCGGACTCTATCCTTTGCTCCCGGACAAAATGGAGGTCAGCCGCCACAGCCGCACGGGGGAACTCTACTACACCTACAC
>NZ_KB290937.1:1264-2935 GCF_000318175.2 Selenomonas sp. oral taxon 138 str. F0429
CGAATTTTGCGGACAAGGGGCAGATTCGTCTGCGGCGTGAGGATGTGCTGCATATTCCGGGACTCGGCTTCGATGGTCTTGTGGGCTACAGTCCCATCGCTATGGCGAAGAATGCCATCGGCATCGCTCTGGCAACGGAAGAGTATGGCGCGGCATTTTTCAAGAACGGAGCGCGTCCGGGCGGCGTGCTTGAACATCCCGGTATCCTAAAAGACCCGTCAAAGCTCCGTGAGAGCTGGCACGCTGTCTACGGCGGTACGATGAACACGGGCAGGATCGCCGTCCTCGAGGAGGGCGTGAAGTATCAGCAGATTGCCATTCCTCCCGAGGAGGCGCAGTTCCTTGAGACGAGGAAGTTTCAGATCGACGAGATTGCACGTCTTTACCGTGTGCCGCCGCATATGGTCGGAGATTTGGAGAAATCCTCGTTTTCGAACATTGAGCAGCAGTCGCTTGAGTTCGTAAAGTACACGCTGAATCCGTGGGTCGTTCGTTGGGAGCAGTCGCTTCAAAAGGCATTGCTGACGGATAAAGAGCGGAAGGACTACTTCATCCGTTTCAACGTGGACGGGCTGCTGCGTGGGGACTACAAGAGCCGTATGGAAGGATATGCCATTGGGCGGCAGAACGGATGGCTCTCCGCGAACGACATCCGCAGTCTTGAGGACATGAATCCCATCGAAGCAGACGAGGGCGGCGATCTGTACCTCATCAACGGGAATATGACAAAACTGAGGGACGCAGGTTTATTCGCCAACAAGAAAGGAGAGGGCGATGAAACGTAAATTTTGGAACTGGGTGCGGAACGACGGAGAGAAGCGAACCCTTCTCCTCGATGGTGAGATTTCGGATGAAACGTGGTGGGGCGATGAAGTCACACCTCAGATGTTCCGTTCCGAACTGAATGCCGCCGAGGGAGATATTGACCTCTGGATCAACTCACCGGGCGGCGACTGCTATGCAGCGGCACAGATCTACAATATGCTCATGGAGTATAAGGGAAATGTCAATGTCAAGATTGACGGAATTGCCGCTTCTGCTGCATCCGTTGTCGCTATGGCAGGATCAACGGTTGAGATTTCACCCTTGGGGATGTTGATGATCCACAATCCCATGACCGTCTCCATCGGAGATACGCACGAGATGGAACGGACAATCACGTTCCTTGCCGAAATCAAGGAGAGCATCATCAACGCCTACGAACTCAAGACGGGACTGTCCCGTGCGAAGATTTCGCGGCTGATGGATGCCGAGACGTGGATGAACGCAAAGAAGGCGGTGGAGCTTGGATTTGCGGATTCTGTTCTCTATACGGACGCACAGCGTCCTGTGACGGATACGGCAGACGGGCTGATCTTCTCCCGTGCCGCCGTCACAAACTCCCTGCTCTCGAAATTCGGGCAGGGGACACAAACAAATAATGTCGATGCAGAGCCGTTTAAGAAGCGGCTCTTTTCTATTTCACATTAAGGAATTAACGGAGGGACAAACACATGGATAAGATCATGGCAATGCGCGAGAAGCGTGCAGAAATGTGGGAACAGGCGAAGCAGTTCCTCGACGAACACGAGAAGGACGGCCGCCTTACGGCAGAGGACGCCAAGGCATACGAGCAGATGGAGAATGAGGTGCTCGCACTCGGCAAGGACATCGAGCGCATGGAGCGTCAGG
>NZ_KB290937.1:2955-3756 GCF_000318175.2 Selenomonas sp. oral taxon 138 str. F0429
AGGACATCGAGCGCATGGAGCGTCAGGCAATTCTCGATACGCAGCTTGCAAAGCCTGTAACGTCGGCAATCACCAACACTCCAGGGGATGCGTTCAATGCAAAAAAGACAGGTCGTGCAAGCGAGGCATACCGCTCTGCGATGCTGAAGGCACTGCGTACGAACTTCCGGCAGGTGGAGAACGTCCTGCAGGAGGGTGTGGATGCAAACGGCGGTTATCTCGTTCCCGAGGAATACGATCAGCGTCTGATCGACGTTCTGGATGAAGAGAACGTCCTGCGTCCGCTTGCAACGACGATCACCACGAGTGGGGAGCACAAGATCAACATCGCCGCCACAAAACCTGCGGCTGCGTGGATTGAGGAGGGCGCAGCACTTACCTTCGGGGACGCGACCTTTGCCCAGATCGTTCTCGACGCGCACAAGCTCCATGTCGCAGTCAAGGTAACGGAAGAGCTTCTCTACGACAACGCCTTCAAGCTTGAGAACTACCTCATTGAGCAGTTCGGCAAGGCACTCGGCAACGCAGAGGAGGATGCTCTCCTGAACGGCGATGGGACGCACAAGCCGAAGGGGCTTCTCACCTCGGCAAAGACATCCGTCACCACGGCGGCGGCAGACATCAAGGCGGACGAACTCGTGACGCTCGTCTACAGTCTCAAGCGTCCCTACCGCAAGAATGCGTCGTTCATCGTCAACGATCAGACCCTTGCAAGCATTCGCAAGCTCAAAGACGCGAATGGCGCATATTTTTGGCAGCCGTCGTACCAGATGGGCGAACCCGACCGTCTGCTCGGCTATC
>NZ_KB290938.1:0-590 GCF_000318175.2 Selenomonas sp. oral taxon 138 str. F0429
TTTTCGAGAGAAACACAGCCCCGAAAGGCTGTGCTAAATCCCTAGAATCGCAGGCTATTTTTCACCCGTGAGGATAAATCGTACATACACCGCACGGTCTTCCTCGATGAAGCAGACAAGTTCGTAGAATCCCATCTCAAATGCCATGCGCTGAACACCGGGAACGTCGAACATATTCACCCGTCCGCTCTCGCGGATGTCCATGATCTGTGCGAAAACCGTCTCGTTCATGATCTGCCGCCTTTCTCTGCGATGCGGAAGGAGTCCATGCAGGGGATCAGACTGAGCGACGATCCTGTCTCCCACCGAACGAGAATCTGCCCTGCATCATCAACGCCCATGACCTCGCCCATCGTTCCCGTCGGCGGGGCTTGCGGATCGTCCATTGCGAGGAGTTCCACCCGAGTCCCGCGCGGATACCGCTCTCGAAGCACGGCGATCTGCTCCCTACTCGGAAACCGCATGACGCTCATCTCCCTTCCGATGTCCACTCTTAAAGGCGCTGCTGCCCGTGAGGTTCTGCAAGAGAATCTTTCGCGACTCTTTGTAGGCACTCCCGATCATGCCAAGGCGCAGGAGGAAACAGCGGA
>NZ_KB290938.1:610-13414 GCF_000318175.2 Selenomonas sp. oral taxon 138 str. F0429
GCGCCATCAGGCAGAGCTTGCTGATGAACTCGGCATACGCCTTTGCCGTCTCGTCGGTGATCGTGCCGTGCAGCCATGCAAAGGTGATGCGGTCGCCCTCTAGCGTGTAGGTCGCTTCTCGGATGTCAAAGGCATGGCGAATGAGCCGCCCCTTGCTCAGAAGGAGTGCATCCAGATTGTTCAGTGCGGTCTCGGTGAAAAGGCTGCGCGGGAGACTGATCGAAAGGCCGTCCTCATCGGCTTCTGCCGTCGCTTCCTCAGTCGGAACAACTTCTTCTACCGCCGCTTCCGTCTGAATCGGCTCGTCTGCCCCTGTGTCCGCGCAGGAAGCCTCGTTCTCCCCGTCCTCGGACGTGAAGCCCGCCTCGCGCAATGCCGTGCGCACACGCGTAACAGTCGCTTCGTCTGCGGCATCGTCGAAACAAAGGCTGCCGTCCTTCGTGATCTCAAATGCGCCGACCTTGTAGGAAAAGCTCGGTGCGCCGCAGTAGGTGGGCTTCATCTCGAGCACCTTTCCCACAATCCCGACCATCGCCTTGCGCTCTTCCTTCTGGATGTTGTAATTGACCTTCATTTTGAAAACCTCCTTTATGAACTTTGGTCATTACATTCATCACTCTAGCCGGGATAATTAGCAAGCAAATTGTGTTGTATACACCCATAGCTTCAGTGAGATAAACCGCAGAGCGTCATCATTTCACAGAATGAGGAGTGGTCATGCGCTCGAGCATCTTGCCCGTCATCCAGATCGCGCCGTCGATGACGAGCGGTAGGAAGATGCAGTCGCGGAATCTGCACCATCCCGTCTCCTTCTCCGCGCTCTCCTTCAGTGCCGCCGTATACGCCGCCGATACTTCACGCGCCGCAGGAAGCCCCTTCTCATGAAGCCAGAGAACAGTCGCTTCCTTTGCCTCCGTCCGTACGAAGTCCCCTACGTGATTCTTCAGTTCGTTTTGAATGTGTTCCAGTTTCATCTTCAACACTCTCCTTCATAGTCCGTTACCCCACGCGCAATGGCGCGGGCAAATTCATCCTGCCGGCTGCGGAGCAATTCTGCGTCACTCGCATGGTCAATAAACGCAAGCTCCACAAGTACACCGACCGCATCCGTGTTGCTCAGAACATACAGTCCGTTGACACCGGGCTTTGCCCCCTTCACGCCACGATCCACAGTTCCGAGCGCATCCACGATCTGATTCTGGATGCACTGTGCCAGCTTCTCCCCCTCTTCGCTTCCGTAGTAGTGCCACGTCTCCGTCCCCTGTGCCACACCGTTGCACGCATTGCAGTGTATGGAGATAAACACATCGGCATCCGCACGGTTGGAAACCGAAACGACCTCATGCAGACTATCGGATTGGAGACTACCGAAAACCTCAACACCTGCGGCAACGAGATAGCCTACAACAAGGTCAGCGACATTCTTTGCCACATCACATTCCCGCAGCCCATACCCGCATGCACCGGGATCTGGATTCCCGTCCGGCGCATGACCCGGATTCAAAAACACACGCATTATGCTCCCTCCTTTGGCACATCCGCATACGGAATGCGCTCACCATCACGTTCCAAAAATACATCTTCTGCATTGCCGTCCTTGCTCTGGATGTACCGCTCAACAGCGACATCCACGAACTTCGGCTCAAGTTCCACACCATAGCAGATACGCCCCAACTGGTCACACGCAATCAGCGTTGAAGCAGAGCCAAGGAATCCGTCGAGAACGATACCGTTCGTCTGCGTACACTGTTTGACAAGGTAGGCGATGAGCGGCACGGGCTTCGAGGACGGATGTCCGCAGCCATCCTTCTTCGAGTCCTTAATGCGGTCGAATGCAAAAACGGTGGTCTGCTTCTGATCGCCATACCATCTGTGCCGACCGTCCTTCCTCCATCCCCAGATAATCGGCTCGTGAATGTACTTCCAGTCCGTCCGTGTAAGAACGAGACGATCTTTCTTCCACACCAGACCTGCGCCAACTTTAAAGCCCGCATCCTCATAAGCGTCATGAAAGATGCGGGCTTTTGCTGTTGCGTAGAAAACGTAGATGGAAGCATCGGCCGCCATCACCGAGTGGAAGGCAATAAAGGCAGATTTCAGGAACTCGTAGGCATCCTTGTCATTCAGATCATCGTTCTTGATTTTCCCGGAGGAACTTTCCAGAGCCACAAAATATGGCGGGTCCGTGCAGACGAGATTTACCTTTTCTCCGCCGAGCAGCCGCTCGTATGTCTCCGAAAGAGTGGAATCTCCGCAGATAATACGGTGCTTGCCGAGATGCCAGACATCGCCCGATCGAGCAACACAAGGCTTTTGCAGTTCTGCATCCACATCGAAGTCATCTTCCTGTGCTTCACCGTCATCCAGTGAGAGTAGGTCAGCGATTTCAGCTTCGTCGAAGCCTGTGAGCGAGAGGTCAAAGTCCATGCCCTGTAGGGCTTCCATCTCGATACGCAGCATATCTTCGTCCCACCCTGCGTCAAGTGCGAAACGGTTGTCCGCGAGGATGTATGCCTTCTTCTGTGCCTCCGTCAGATGATCCACAAAGACGCACGGTACGCTCTCCATCCCCTCCGCCCGCGCCGCCGCAACACGTCCGTGTCCTGCAAGAATGCCATACTTCTTGTCGATAATGACTGGACTGACGAACCCGAACTCGCGTAGACTTCCGCGCAGCTTATTAATCTGCTCGGGCGAATGCGTCCTCGCATTGTTGGCATACGGCACGAGTTTGGCAATCGGAACGAGCTTCATCTCTGATGTCGTTTTGTTCAATGTTTAACCTCCTCAACTAAGCAGGATTTTTTATATGTTTTACCGAATCAACTAAATAGAGTTGAGAGTTTGGAAAGAGAGGGATTATGTGATGAAAAAGATAGTACTTTCTTTGATTGCCGGTTGGATTCTTTTTATTGCAACAGCATATGCTAGTCCATATGACGGCTATGACATTACAAACAAAGTCGAACAATATGGTGATGACGTACGGACTGTTGCCGCATTGCCAAAGCCCAACAAACCTCCAAAGCAGAATTATATGTATGGGGACACAAACTATCCTCTTGTTGGACTCACTACATATGGCGCTATCTTTCTTGATAAGACAAGTTGCAAGTACGAGATTGCAGATGGTGTAGCAATTATTTCTTGCCTTGTTTATTATGGCAGTGGAGGTGCTGACGGTAACGGAAATGCCGCGAAACATTCTCCGACGATCATTCGGTTCAGCACTTACAAGACAGATAAACGGGTCATAAAATTCTTGAGTTCTGTTTCTCCAAATACCGGAAAGAATGATACCGAAAGCACATACCGATCTGACAACGGCTTTTTGAATGGTCTGTTTTGGTATTGTGCCGGAGTCCTTGATCTGAGCCAGTATCTCGATTAACCTAAACTAAAAATACGGAGCATCTATCTATGGATGCTTCTTTTATTTTCTTGACCTCAGCAGCCGCTCCATACGATCTTCCTGCGGCGAGCCGCTGAATGTCGTGGTGCAGTTTTGCTTTACGATGTCGAAAATTTCATACCAAAGCAGATTGGACTGCTTCTGAAACGCCTGTCCCATCTGGACAAAGGGGCTTGCAATCGCACCGCCTGTAGTCGGATGCTTGCCAATGAGGCCGTATTGACTCATTGCTTCCTCACACTGAATGAAGCGGGCAAATGCCTGTGCGTAGCTTTCAATGAGCCGTGGATTCACGAGCCGCTCACAGCCGCGCTCCTTCAGCCACAGCCATGTCTCGCGGAAAATCTCATCCGCACCAAGCGGCTTGCCGTTGCGCTGCCGCGCAGACAGGAATTCGCTCGGTGTTGGCATCTCTTCCCCATAGAGATCGGCGGCATCCACAAGGTCTGTGCCGTCCAGTTCCGTCATGGGGAACTCCATGATGTGCGCCGTGCGCCCGCCCGCAATCTTATCTGCCAGTGCCTCGGGCTTATCTCCCGCCCGGATGCGCCGCCCGCCACGATTTGTACCGTCACGCGCCATCTTCTCGCCCCCTTCCCTTAATACCCTGTTTGAACCGACGTTTTTTTGCGTGCGCCCCCTCCCCGGTCCAGTAATGGCGCGGTTTTAGAGATTTGACCGCCCCCTGGGAGCAATATTGTGTTGCAATCGCTTCACTTTCGCGTTACAATAACTAAAAGGAGGTTATCCATCATGTCCAAGACTGCAACAATCAATATGCGCATTGAGCCGACAATCAAAGCACAAGCTGAAACTGTTTTTTCCAGTTTCGGCATCTCCGTGACCGACGCCATTAACATCTTCCTACACGCATCCATCATGGAGGGAGGCTTCCCCTTCCAACCGAAACAGCCCCGTTATAACAGGGAAACGCTTCTTGCCATGCAGGAAGCACGCGACATCATGGATGGCAAAATCGAGCCGAAGCGTTATCCGTCGCTGTCCGCACTGATGGATGATCTTGATGCGGAGGACGCTCATGCTTGATCTCGTCACCACCACTCAGTTCCGCAAGGACTTAAAGAAGCTGCGAAAACGTGGAGCAGATATACAAAAGCTGGATGATGTTCTGCAAATGCTCTGTGCGGAAAAACAACTGCCCGAAAGGTATCGGGATCACGCACTCGTTGGTGATTACATTGGGTTTCGCGAATGCCACATCATGCCGGACTGGCTACTCATATATGCCATCGACAAAGGAAAACTGATTCTGACCGCTTCCCGCACGGGTTCACATAGCGATCTCTTCTAGCCGATTCATTGGAGTCGGCTTTTTATTTTTGTGCTTTCCGTTGATGAATCCGCTCATGACAGGACACGCAGAGCGACATCAAATTGCTCTCGTCATGCGTGCCGCCGCCCGAGAGCGGCTTGATGTGATGGACAAGCGTCGCGAGAACGTATCTGCCCTGCTCTTTGCATTGCTCACAGAGCGGATGCCCTTCCAAGTGTCTGTCGCGAATCCTGCGCCACGCACTACCGTACCTCTCGTGCTGATCGTAGCCGCGCGTGAAGCGGTCATAATGCCTCTGCATCGTTTTTTCGTGCATCTCGCAGTAACAGCTTTTTCGATCCGTAAGGTTCGGGCAGCCCGTCATACGACAGGGGCGCTTCGGCTTTCTCGGCATCGCACACCTCCTCGATGGCATCAAAAAAGCCCTCGCGGAGAATTGCTTCTCCGAGAAGGCTGATTCCATATCCTATTCTTGCTGAGTATATCATATCACTGTCAACCCTATGAACGCAACGTGAACCTTTGTGAACTTATGTGAACTCGGATGAATTCTGCTGTCTTTTTTCTAAAATTTTTTCAACTTCATCCAGAGCCTTGGCATGAATCTTATGCACCCATCGAATGCTGACGCTCATATCCGCTGCAATATCTTCCCATGATTTGAAGCTGTGGTAGCGACGCTCTAGCACCATCTGAGCGTTTTCATCCGCGACCTGCCAGATCGTATTCATGATCTCGAGTTTCAGACTGATCAGACGGTCAATGTCTGCATTGATCTCCTCTTCTGTGTCGGTCAGTCGCGCAATGATGTTTTCCATCCGCTGATTGTTCGGACTCGGACTCCTCGGCATATCGCTGATGACGGCGCTCACATTTGTTGCCATGTCACGCAGCCGCGATACATGGGCGACCTTATCATTGATGCGTCGATCAATGTTCCATGCCTGACTCAGATATTCTTTCGCCGTCATGCAAATTCCCCCTCTAGCTTTTCAAGCAGCCACTCTCCGTCAATCTGCGTCAGCTGCCCGAACCATGCAGAGCGGAAGAACCGCTCTGTCTCAGAGCGCATCGCCGCCGCTCCAACATTCTCAGAGTCTTTTCCGAGAGCCGTCCGCGCCCACCGATAGTCTTTCGCCGCCTGTTCGACGATGGCGTTTGCCAGAATTTCATAGTTCATGATGTTACCTCCGCTTTGACGGCATCAATCAGTTCCGCCTGCGTCTTGTCCTTCTGCTTCAAAGCGCGAAGGATTCTCTCGTCAATCGTTCCCTCGGCGATGATGTGCTGCACGACCACGGTCTTTGCACTCTGTCCCTGCCGATAGAGCCGTGCCACAGTCTGCTGATAGAGTTCCAAGCTCCATGTGATGCCAAACCACACGAGGGTCGAACCGCCGCTCTGAAGGTTCAGCCCGTGACCTGCACTGGCAGGATGGATGAGCGCAAC
Organism: Selenomonas sp. oral taxon 138 str. F0429; assembly: GCF_000318175.2. Classification (NCBI taxonomy): domain Bacteria; kingdom Bacillati; phylum Bacillota; class Negativicutes; order Selenomonadales; family Selenomonadaceae; genus Selenomonas; species Selenomonas sp. oral taxon 138. Next base: position 6,766 of record NZ_KB290938.1, read on the forward strand.
GGGGATTTCGCCGCGATTCCAACGGGCGATTGCCTCGTCCGTATCTAGTCGCACACACGGCACGCGCTTTTCGATGCGCTCTGCATCATGCCTGAACCAATATGCCACGAGGAGCGGCTTGCCGTTCATGCTCTCTACGATGTCCTCCAAGGCATCGAGCTTTCGGTCATGGATATGCAGTGTAGTCCCATCGTCAGTGTAGACTGCACCATTCGCCATCTGCGCGAGTTTTCCGGACAGGACACCCGCATTTGCCGCCGTCACCTCGTTACCCTTCATCTGCAAGACCAACTGCTCACACATTGCGGCATACATTTTCTTCTCTTCCTCATTCATGCGGACGCTGTACGCACTCTCGATCAGATCGGGCATCTTGAGGTGATCTGCGGCTTTCATGGAGATGGTAATATCGGAGATTTTCTCGTAAATCTGCTCCTCGGCTCCGGGAAGTGGCGCGTAGGAGAACACCACCTGCCCGTTGCGCTTGTCCGGCGTGAAGTAATCCTGCCGATACTTCGTGATGAATCGTCCCAGACGCACGCCCATGTCGAGTACCTTGAACTCCGCGAAGAGGTCCATCAAGCCGTTGCCGGATGGCGTTCCCGTCAGTCCAATGACACGGCTGGCGAGAGGGCGAACCTTCATGAGTGCCTTGAAGCGTTTACTGCTCCAATTCTTGAACGAGGAGAGTTCATCAATCACGATGGCATCGTAGGTGAAGTCGGTGTTCTCCACGAGCCACGGCACGTTCTCGCGGTTGATGATGTAGAGGGAGGCTTGCTTGCGGAGTGCTGCCAATCTCTCTTTCTCTGTCCCAACCACTACGGAGTAGCGGATATGATTCAGATGCTCCCACTTGCCGATCTCCTGCGGCCATGTGTTTCTTGCCACACGGAGCGGCGCGATGACGAGGACACGAGAAATCTCGAAGCAGTCAAAGAGCAGGTCATTGAGGGATGTGAGGGTAATCACCGTTTTCCCGAGCCCCATATCGAGAAGTACGGCGGCAGTCGGATGGCTTTCGATAAAGTCGATGGCATACTGCTGATAATCATGCGGGATGAACTTCACGGGGCATCACCTCCTGAAAACTTCCTGCAGCACGTCCACATGATAGGTGTTCACCATGCCATATTTGGCATCGTACTCCTTGCCGATGTGATAGCCCTGCTTTTTGGACGTCGCCGACGCTCTGCGTCCGAGTCTTGCGGTGGCATCCCGACTCACGCCACGGATTCCCGTGAGGTTGGCATAGCCGATGATGGTATAGTGGTGCTCATCGATCGTCATCTGCTTGGACTCGACCTCAAGAAGCCTCTCGTCCACCTTGTCGATACGCGCATTTGCCGCCTTGATTTCCTTCGCCTGTTCCACCATTCGCTGTGCGCTATAGAGGAGAAACTCCTCGGGCGTCATATTCTTCATAGGATTGAAGTAGCTCTCTTCCAGCTCATCGAAAACATCCCACGCCCGCTCCGTTCCCAGCATCTTGCTGTGGCGGGCTGCGCCTTGTTTCGTCCAGAGATAAAGGCAGCGGGTTTTCGGGGAAATTTGCAGTTCGATATTTTCGACCTGCAAACGGAAGCTCTGTAAATCCTGCCCTTCCAGAACAAAGAAGTGTTTCCCCGCAATAAACCGCACACGGTTGTTGTTGAAGTTCTGCTGAATCTGCTTCGGGGCGCATCCATACGCCTCGGCAAGCTGCTCCGTGGTCATGACACGAATGCTGTTGTGTTCCAATACCGTAAGTTCATTCATGGTCGATTTCCTCCAATACGCTGTCAATTTGATTTATCTCATCAATCACATACACCTTGAATCCAAGCCGCCGAAGCAGTCTGTGCCGTACCAGTTGAAGTGGTCTCGGCTTTCTGCCCGGTGCTTTCAGTTCCACAAAACCCATTCTGCCTCCGGGCAGAAGCACCAGTCGGTCAGGCATCCCATCAAATCCCGGCGAGGTGAACTTCGGAGCGATACCGCCCATCGCTTTGACTCTTGCTGCAAGTTTCTGCTCAATCGTCCGCTCGTACAACTTTTCCTCCTGTAACATGAGGTTGTAACACCTCTAAAGCTAGGCATATCAATGGATTCGCGTTGTTTCTTGTTACAAGGCTACAGAAAAATCCCTATATACGCATATATGCGCGTATTCGCGTTTTTCATGTACGGATTTATTATGTTTCTATTTACATATATAAATCTTGTAACTTGTAACAAAGCCTTATGGTACGGACTTTGCTGCAAGTTACAACTTCCGTACAAGTTACAACCTGCGGTATATCCGCTGCAGTCCGTAAATTGCGATGCGTTGTGGGTTGGGCTGCTTTTCCCATTCAGGAAGTCTGGACATGATGGCTGCTATCGCATAGCTGTCCATGGAACGCAAATCTTCTTTTTTTCTGCTGAAGCACTCGCACCAAATCTCCATGTTGCTGACGATCACGCGCACATCTGTCCCCACGGGAGATGTATCATCGCCCCGCAAGAACTCCCGCCGCTGATAGAGATCCATCTCGTTCCAGTTGGCGGGAAGCAGCGTATCGAGATAGAGACGCACCAGACCTTCACGCTCATCGTGCTCCATCGCTTCCCGCTGCTCCTCTTTGGCATATTCCTCCAAGTCCGGGGGCAGATACAGCTTTTCTCCGGCATCGGCGAGAATCATCACCTCCGCCCAAATCTGCCGCACAAGCTCCGAGGTCATCTGCCATGGCCTATATTTGCTGCTGCCGCTCAGTTTGATGTTCCAATAACGGCGGTTTCCTGTGATGTCTCTCAGATACCCGTTCTCGCTGTTGGTCGTGCCGAAGAACACACACTGGCGCGGATGGGATGTCACGCGCCTGCCGAAACTTGCCCGATACTTGTCATCCACCCGCGACACGAATGCCTTTACTTTGTCGAGATCGGCTTTCTTCATACCTGCCAATTCGCCGATTTCAAGAATCCAGTACCCCTGCAGCTTTTCGGCGGCGGTCTTGTCATTCATATCCGATAAGGTCAGACTGTCGGAGAACCAATCCATGCCAAGGTTGGCAATGAAGGTGGATTTTCCGATGCCCTGTGCGCCGTTCAGAACAGGCATATAGTCAAACTTGATGCCCGGCTCTTTGATGCGTCGATAGGCGGCACACAGTACTTTCCGACTGACGGCACGGGTGTAAGCGTTATCCGCTGCACCCAGGTAGTCGATAAGAAGCGTGTCCACTCTCGCCACACCGTCCCAAGGAGGCAGTGCGGTAAAATACTCTCGTATCGGGTGATAACTGCGGTCATCCACGGCTTTTGCTACGGCGATGTCATAGTTCCGCGCCGAGAACGTGCCGTAGTTGTCATCCACATAACAGATAAGCTGGGCATCGTCCGCATCACGCCAGAACTTTCCGGGATGTGACCACGGGACTTCACCCTTGATTTCCATGCCGTCTGCCAGCTGATTAAAGACAATATTTTTCATGTAGGGATCGTTCTGCATGATGAGCTTGATGTTGTAGAGGGAGTTTTCCAGCTGCGTGGACTTTTTCTGCCGCACCAGTTTTACTTTCCAGTCTTCCTCCTCGGCAAAGTCCTCGACAGCCCGTTCCTGCCGCTCCTTGAGTGCAAGGGTACGCACTTTTTCGTTCTTGGCGGCAAATTCAGCCATCCGGGTAAAGTCACCATCAAAGAGATGCGTCCCTACGAGGTCGTATGCGTTGCACAGCTTACCGTAGGCAGGATCGGAGGCATGGTGACTGTAGGCGAATTTGCCGTCATAAATCATCACGCCGGGAATGCTCGCCGACTTCGTATAGCCCCACCGATTCTCATCTGCAGTCGGCTCATACACATCGGAGAGAAAGGTCTGCATCGCTTCTTGGATGGAGTACGCTCGGCAAAACGCCCCTACAATGCCCGCCTTGCTCAAAGGATCAGCCTGCCTTTTGCGCTCCCTTTCCACCGCTTCTTTTTCACCCGGTGCAGTCGGCAGGGAGCTGCAGTCCTGCCAGTTCGGATGCGCTGCCAAAAACACATCGGGGTCGAGCCAGTCGCCCTCATACCTGCGGCAGATGTACTCCCCGTCGGAAGAGGCGGTCGGCCAGTACATCAGCTGATTGATCTTGAAGGAACAGAGATCAACCGTATCCATGCCGATCTCATCTGCAAGATAGCGGGCGATGGCATTGTATTCGTCCGGTGTGACATCCCGTGTCAGGGGTACGAGGATTCTCGCCCGTGGGGCTTCCGGGGTATGGCTGTGGGTGGTGTAGACGATGGCGCAATGCTTGAAGGCAAAATCATCGAAACAGCCCGGCTTCAGTCGGTCATGATCCAAGGTGATCATGGAGCGGCTGATAACCTCAGTTGCTTTCCGGCGCGTCCCTTTCAGTGTCCCCGCAAAGAATCCGCCTTTGTCCTTCACGGCATCCCGTTCACTTTTCTTCATAGTATGGTATTCTGCAGCGGTTTCGGCAGTGCGGATAGGATTCTGCAATTTTTCCCAAAGAGCGTCCATCGTCATTTTTCCGGGATGCCAAACAAGTGCCGCACGGCTGTTGCCAAGACAAAATGCTAATTCTCTCATACACGCACCTTCCTCACCCTCGGTGTCTGTCCGTATTCAAATCTTGCCTGCCGTGCCAGCTTGAATGCCTGTACGGTGGCAGCGTCATCTCTGTCTATCGTATAGTTGCTGTCATCACCGAAAAGTTCAAACTTTCCCTGCCTGTTGATGCCGGGGTGAGCAACGAAGTAATCTCCGTCGATGGTCTGAAAGTTGAAGGGATAGGGACCGCCGCCAAAGCTGGGGAAGCCATAATAGCCCCACTCTTGGCAGTAACATTCAATATCTCCGATATCCTCTCCGTCGGGGATTCCGGGAACAACGAGGAGCGGATGCTTGCCTTGGCTGAACTGGTTGATTTTGGCGGCATCGGCTCTGCTCATCTTCCCCTTGACCTCCACATGGAGATCGCCGCCTACTCTTCCGTCTACATCATGGAGCAGGAAGTCCGGCAGATAGTGCTGCCCGTTATTCAGCACATAGCCCTCCGGCTCGTACTCCCAGCGGACACCACAGGCATCAAAGAACACTGCCCACCGTGCCTCCAGTCGTGAACGGAAAAGATAGCCCTTGTATTCTGTCTCTATTACCTTCATGGCGAAACCTCCTCGCATGTTGTTGTGAAATAGCGGATGTTCTTCCGCAGTCTTCCGGCATGAGCAATCTCCGTTTCCATGCCCTCGGTAAGCCTCTCGCCGAACACCCAGATCTCGCCGCACAGCCTCAGCAGCTCGAGATTCATATCCATTGCTTTCTCCCGCTCATCTACTTCTGACAAAAACTGCGGAAAATACAGATGAGGCGCAATGGGAATCCGCCCCCTGCTCACCGCGAACTTACAGTACTGCCGCGCCCGCATGGCATTGACGCGCGGATTGTCCCGATAGGGCGAGCAGATGTAAATGAACAGATTCTGTCGGAATACCTTGGTGAGAGCTGCGTATGCTGTTGGGTCAGCGTAGCCCTCGTGGTTCTTGTACTCGATCATTTCTCGCACCTCATCTTCCTGCTGCATTCCGTGCAGCAGATCGCCGTGCCGAAGAGGTCGAACTCCGCATCGCCGAAGAACTCATTGAGATCAACGGGCACTTCCGCTCCGCAGCGCGGACAGTGACAGAAGACATTCTCATCGTTGATTTCCACCGTGACCTCCAGAGCGTCATTGATGTTTTCCTTAACATAGAACATAAGATTTCCTCCCTTTGAAAACTGATTAGTTCCTCTCATCAGTAAGAGGACGAACAGGGAGGTTTTGGTCACCAAAAATCCTCCCAATTGTCTGGGAGGATGGACATTAGTCTTTCTGATAGAATGCGCACTCGAAACCGTCGGCGTGGAGCAGAAGCCCCTCTGCCCAAGGCGGGGTTCTCGCCATCTGCTCACAAACGGCAGATAGTGAGGTGCGTTCATCGCATTCGATGATGATTTCATCATGGACGTGAGCGACAATCTCCATGTTCCGCAGCGTCTGCATGGCATAGCAGAGGATGTCGCGGCTGATGGCCTGTGTGATGTTTTCCACGAGCTTCGGGCCGTAGGATTCAATCCGTACCCACTTTTTCGAGAGATTCAGTCCCATGTAGGTAATGGATTCGCCACCGAACTGATTCTCTCCGATGCGCGGTTTTACATAGGAGAGTCTGCGCCCGCTCGGAAGTTCGATGAACATCATGCCACTCTGATAAATGAACCGAATGCCGTGCGTGACCTTCGTGCTGCGTTCCTTGATGCAGTCTTTTGCGGCTCGGTCGACTGCCCACCAGAAATCCACGATATTTGGATTTGCCGTACGCCAAGCATCCACGAGCGGCTTCAGTTCCTCTTCCTTCATCCCCGACTCCAATGCACCGAATGCCTTCAGCGCACCAACGGAGCCGCCGTAGCCACAGGCCAGTTCTGCCTGCTTCCCTTTTTGCCGAAGATGCCCGTTCTCGCCATGCTTGACTACATTGCAGTGAAACATCCTGCCTGCTGTGGCGCAGTAGATGTCGCCGTTGCTCTCGAAAACATCCATGCGCCATCGCTCCTTCGCAAGCCATGACAACACCCGTGCTTCGATGGCAGAGAAGTCCGCAACGATGAATTTTCTGCCCTCCTTCGGGATAAAGG
>NZ_KB290938.1:13434-24149 GCF_000318175.2 Selenomonas sp. oral taxon 138 str. F0429
CCTCCTTCGGGATAAAGGCAGTACGAATCAGCTGCGACAACACATCCGGCACAGAGTTGTAGAGCAGTTCCAGTGCCTCATAATCTCCCTGCCGCACGAGGCTGCGGGCGCATTCGAGGTCGGTGAGATGATTCTGAGGAAGATTTTGTAATTGAATGTGGCGTCCCGAAAACCGCCCGGTACGGTTCGCACCATAGAACTGAAACATTCCCCGCGCACGACCATCCGAGCAAACGGTATTCTGCATCGCCTGATATTTCTTCACCGAGGACTTTGCAAGCTGCTGCCAAAGTTCCAGTACTTCCTTCAGCGGAGTGGGAACATTGGCAAGGAGGGCAGTCACGGACTTCTTTTCGAGCGACTCGGTTTCAACTCCCTGCTCCTTGAGCCATGCCTTCATCTGCGTGACACTGTTCGGGTTCTCAAGGCCGGTCAGAGTTTTCAGCCTATCCGTCAGTTTTTCCTTGGTGCGCACGTCGATCTGGACGGCGTTCTCCACAAGCAGCATATCCAGACGTATCCCGCGATCATTGATCTCCTGGTCGAGTACATACTCCTCCCACACCGACGGAGGCACAGGATATTTGGAGAGCCGCTGCTGAATCGCCATCTCCACTTCGACATCGCGGCGGTTGTAAGACTTGAAGAGTTCCCACTTCGCTCCCGTGGGTTCGTGGAACGGAGGCGTTGAAAAATAGCGGATCAGAGCCTTACCCTCGTTCATTTTCTGCTCTTCCAGTCCAAGCACACGTCCAACGCCGGCAAGTGAGAGCGGCAGTCCCATGTAGGCAGACCAGACCATTGTGCATCGCCAACTGTGGGGACTCAGAAAGCGGGCATCCTCGGCAATGCGAAGCATCCCAAAGTCCGACAAGTAGCGCGACAGGCACACACGCTCAAAGTTGGCGTTGAATGCCCACTTGATGACGCTATCATCCGCCAGCGCATCCAGAATTTCCTGCGGAATCCGCTCACCACGCACGAGGTCAATGACCTGCACCGCGCCTCCGTCCACGGAATATCCAAAGAGCAGGATCGCGAAATCCTCTGCCTCGGTGTAACGATATACGCTGCTTTTCCCAATATCCACACTGCTCCGCGTTTCGAGATCGATGGACAATGATTTCATGTCACTTCTCCTTCCGTGACAAAAGCAGCGAGGAAGAATCCCCACTGCCCATGTCTGTCAGCCGTTATTTAGCTGAGAAAGTCCTCGTCCTCATCCGCGAAGTCATCCTCGGCACGGGTCTTGCCGCCGAGCGGCTCACCGTCGGAAATCTTCTGCAGGTTGTTCAGCCCGCAAGCGATGCCCTTGTTGCCGTTCGAGTTGAATGCGTAGAAGTTGATGCTTGCGCGTCCGTAAACGCCGGAGTAGACCTCCGAGTGCTCGATGATCGGATTGCGGGCAGCATCCACGATGCCGGGAGCCGTAGCCGAGTTGGCGTTGATGAAGTAGCTGTCCTTGTATGCCGCATCGTCCGGGCGTTCCACATCGCCGTCACGGAGTGGGTTCTTGATCGCCGTGAGTGCGGGCACGGACTTGCTGCTGCCCTTGAGCTTTGATTGCCCTTCCTCGTACGCCGCCTGAATGGCGTTCTTGACTGCGGTCACGGTCTTGGTGTCGGACTTGGGAATAATAAGCGAGACACTGAACTTCGGCGTACCGCCGTTGATGGACTTTGCCTGCCAGACGTTGGCATAGCTCCAACGTGTCTTGACTCCCGTGATCACTTTTGTCGGATTGATAACTTTTGCCATGATGTGTTTTCCTCAACTTTCTTCAAAATCTTCTGCTGCGGTATTCATCGCAGGCCGCTTGTCGCTCATGGGAGCGAGGGTTGGTTTCCCCTGCGGTTTTACGAGGAAGCCTCCGAGCAGTTCCTCAAACTTATTTTTTCCGAGAAGCGCGGTCATTGCCGTAATCCCGAGCAGTTTCTGCTCATATGGCTCATAGCCCGCTTCTTTGACTGTTTTGGCGACCGCCGCCTCGTCGGTGTATTTCCGATTCGAGCGGCCTTCCACCAGTTTCCAGTCCGTCCACTGTTTTCCTTGGATTGCCCGCTGCAGGGCATATTCCTTGATGTCGCTGACCCATGCGGCGAGCATATCGGCTTTTGCAAGCACCGCTTCCACCTCGGCATCTTCCAATGTCGGAGGCATCTCAAAGTCATACCGAGCCAGTTCCAGATTGTACTCTGCCCGCTTGCGGCACGTTGCCTTAATCCTGCAAAACTGGCAGTGCGCTCCAGCGCAAAACTCGCCTTCTCCTGCGTGTGCCAACTTCGCGGCAGGAACGAGCGTATCTGCCGCCCATGTCAGAAGGTCTACTTTCGAGATGGTGTACTCCGAGATGTTGCTGAGTCTCGGTTGGAAGATAATCATCCAGATCGACTCGATGTCGTACAGTCCGTCGAACATCTGGATGCAGCCGAGCGCGTAGCACATCATCTGCGGATTGCGCTCAGCACTGACCTCAATGCCCTTTCCGTGCTTGTAGTCCACGATGCAGACGGTCTTGCCGGAGATGATGAGCGTGTCGGCTGTGCCGAACCCATCGGGTACAAAGTCCGAGAAGTCCACACGCTGCTCCACGGACACCATCGTATCCTTCGACTCCTCGCGGAACTGCGACACAAGCCCCATAACGAACTGGGCATAAAAGTCTGCACACTCTTCCATCTCACTGTCATAGGAGGACAGCTTCTTGGTCGGATCGCGCACTCGCTCACCAAGTGCCTTGCGGAGTTTGTACTCACAGAGCGTGTGCGCATCTGTCCCTTGGGCGGCATACTCGCTTGGCGCATCAGACTTTTCCGCATTGAGGCGAGCTGACGGCGGGCAGGCGATCCAACGTGCGGCAGAGGATGCGGAGAGGACGGCGTGTTTACGAGCCAATCTTCTCAGCCTCCTTCAGGAGTGTCGCATAGTGCTCCGGCGCAAGCTCGCTGAGTTTGTCTACGCCGAACTTGGAGATCAGAGACTCGACTGCTGCGCTGTGCCCTTCGACAGAGAGCCGTGCAAGCACGGTGCGTACTTCTTCAAGTGTCGGTGAGGATTCCTCCGATTCCGACACCTTCGACTGCTCATCGCTTGGAGTGCTCTGCACGAATTCCTCCAAGACATCGACCAATCGGTGAAGAACGCCGATAAGCTCGGCTATTGCTTCGTTTTCCTCCCGCATGGAGATCACTTCCTTTCAATTGACTGCGGGGATTTTCACCTTCCTATAAAGAAGAGGACACCGCCGTATGTTTTGGTCACCGATTTTTACATAAAATCTTTGAGCTGTGCTTGAAGCCCGGGCATGAACTTATTCATGCGCTTGCGGATGCTTTCCTTAGATTTGAAACCGACAGCGGCGGCAATGGCACGCTCCGACTCTCCCGCCGCCCTGCGGATAAGAATTTCATGGTCGATGGGATCGAGTTTGGAGAGAGCCTCGTACAGACTGCGATTACGCTCCTCGCGTGCTGCAGTGTCGGCAACATCCTCGTGGACGGGAAGTGCCGGGTCATTGACTTCCACCGCACGTTCCAAAGAGATTGTCCGATACACGGGATGTGAGCATCCATCACAGCTGCGGTTGGCGCAGCAGGGCTTTCCTTCATACATACAGTGCTGCTCGCGCTTTTCCCGCTTATCCTCCCGCCAGATCGGACGCATGACGGCGGAGTATTGCTCGGTATTGACCGGCGCATAAATCGCCTGTCCCGATGCCTTGAGGAATTTCTCGCCGGTTGCTTTGCGACGGACGAGCTCATCCATCCCCGTATCTCTGGTTCCACCATTTTCGTGAATCTGGATTGGGACGGGAACATACACGCCCAACTTCTTACTGAGCTGAAAACGATGCCCTTGCTGTTGGAGAGCCTTGACCTCCTGCGCAGAGTAGTCTTTGATGATACCGTTAAGCTGGATTTTCATAGTTTTGCGTTCCTTTCGTTCTTGCCGAACGGCAGGATGCAAAACTACACACGGGCTTCACTCCAAAAATGGGCATAAAGAAGCACGGTGGGAGCATAGAGATACTGACAAGCTCGTATGCTGTCAGAACCCCTATTCGCATCCCGCCGTCCTATGGCCATCTTGGACAACAGATTGACTTACTTTGGGAAACCGAATTTGATTTTTCCTACCACCTCCTAAAAAGTTTTACCTCTCTACAAAGAAGCGGACACATACATCCGATTTGGTCACCGCTTTTTGATTAGAATTTTTTCTGTTTTTTTCTCACAAAAGCGAGAAAAGAAACTCTTGCTCGTGTTATAATTTAGATGTACTAGATTTCCTCTGCCCCCCGGATAAAACGACGAAGGTGCAAGGACTGTCTTGGAAATGTGTTATAATAGTTCTATGCACTATCTTCACAGAGAGATTTCATATGCTGTGCTTGATGAGGACTTCTACAAAATCAACTTACTAATAGCAGTTTAGCAAAATAGCTTATTTAAAAATCGGACTGGACGGACACTCCCGGACGCTCTCGGACAGAAAGGAAATCTTCAAACAGGAGGAATATAAGTCATGACTTTTTCTGAATATGCTACAGGTCTTTCAGCCTATATTTCATATGGAAAATCGGAGTATGACTATTTCACTGAGCTGATCGGGAATTTCATACAAGATGCTGCAATGGACGCCTGTAAACTACTGAAGAGACAGAATGACACAAAGTATCGATACATCAAAGGAATCCGCCTCATTCAAGTAAAGGATGCACAATATCTCTATGACCACCGTGATAAGGAAAAATTCTCGCATTGGATATGGGAGAGAATGGATGATACATCGTCTTATGACAAGATATCAGCTTGGTTGGTCAGACATAACATTTCAAGTGATGATCCAGCCACAGCATGTGCAGACCTGTTAGAGTCTATAATCTTAGACATCATCAACAATATTGCCTCATCTCCCCCCTCTCAAAAATCTGATTTAGATCTGACGCTGATCAATGACATCCAAGAAAAAATAAAGTCGCTCCCCCGTCCGGCTAATGTACCGGTTCCTAAGGAAGCGACTCAAAATGAGGAAACATATATTGATGAGTTGTTTTTGGCATACGGCGATGCCGAGGGCATAGATGTGTTTTCAAGGAATGACCTTATATCATTTCCCGACTATGAGGAGGATTTAAATGGTCGCCGTATCGATTTTTATGCGGCTGAAAGCATACGGCGCGGAGTATTAGAGTTGGGCAGTGGCAGTCTAACAGATCAATTTGACGTCTTGAAATCCGAAACTCTTGTCGGCGTGACAGACACAGCAAAACGAACACACCCGAATGGTTATGAGCGTATGCTTGCAGTAATGGAGCAGGCAGTCACCACACCGATGACAAACTATGTTCTCAGCGCATCTCCATATTGGATCGGTGGAAAAATCAAAAAAGGTGTATGCCATCATCTTGTGAACGACGGTAAACTTGCATGGATAAGGAGAAGAAAGAAGCAATGAGTGAATCCGCCCTTGGCTCAGTCTTTGAAATTTCTCTCCGTATTCTTCTCATGCTGAAAGAGTTGTTTCCTTCAAAATTAGATGAACAACAAGTCAGTGCATTAGATTTCATCTCTGTTTACGCATCAGACTTTGGTCTACTGGACGAAAACCTGCATGGATATGGCGATTACAGATTTAGTGAATATCCAGCAAGAAAGCATATGGTGGATTCTGCTTTAAAAAACCTTGTACTGGATGGATATGTTCGCCTATCTCCCACTCCAACCGGGTACAGATACTCCATTACAGAGCTCGGAATGGCGGTCTGTAAGCAATTTGACAATGACTATGCAAAAGAATACATTATTGCGACTCATGCTGTACTTAGTAAGTTTAATGGAGCAAATGCCAAGGCGATGTTGAAAGAAATAAACAAGCTTACTGTTCAATCACTAAAGGAGGTCGGACATGAATAGATTTTATATTGAAAAACTGATCGTGTCCGGTGGATGGCACAAAGACACCGTCATTGATTTCAAACCTGGTTTGAATTTTATATTGGGGCCTTCCAATACAGGAAAAAGCCTCATCATGGACTGCTTGGATTATGTATTCGGATTCTCCCCGAAGAAAAACCGACCTTCAAAAATTGTTGATAACCAATACGGCTATGAGTATGTCACGCTCCATTTGGCAACAGGCACAGGAAGCGTTATTCTGAAGCGCAAAATAGGTGATTCAAAAATTCTCGCCAGCGGCACAGATCCAACAGTTGAGCATGGTACATACAGCGTAAGTCATAACGCCAAGAAGAATATCAACGCTGTCTATCTTCATTTGCTTGGAATTGATGAACCGCATGTTATTCGTTCGGCAGAAACAGGCACTAAAACCCAAGATTTAACATGGAGAAGCATGCTCCATCTGTTTTTCATTCGGCAAGGAGATGTCGCAAGAGAAAGTTCAGCATTACTTTCGCCCAATACCATAGGTCACACAGCATCGGCATCAGTGTTGTTGTATTTATTAACCGGGAAAGATGCCAATTCCCTTATTGCAACAGAAGATCCTAAAATCAGCGAAGCAAAAAAGAAGGCTGTGATTGGATACATCCAAGAAAAAGTAAAGGAACTCACTGCCAGACGAGAAAAACTAGAAGTTGCTCTCTCATCCTCAAATATCACAGATCCTCGTACGAGCGTCGAGCGTATTCGAAAAGAGATTTCTGACCTGCAGACACGGATGGATTCTGCTGCAAAAGAAAGTCAGCAGATTATGTCGGAAATCTATGCATGGAATGGTAAACTCTCCGAATCAAAAACTGTAGAACATAATCTCTCTGTCCTACACCAACAGTATCAAGCTGATATCAGGCGAATCGAGTTTATTGTTGATGGCGCAGCGAGTATCTCACCTATCCGAAAAAAAGTTAAGTGCCCTATCTGCGGTGAATATGCAGAACGTGTACAGAGCACATCTTTTATTGAAGCATCTGCAGCTGAACTTGAAAAAATTAAACATCATCTATCCGAACTAAATGTTGCTCAGCAAGGCGTCAATCATCAACAAAAAACGATCATTACCACAATCAGGGCATTAGAAGAAAAGAAAGATGCTATTGATACCCTGATTACTAAGCAATTACAGCCTCAATTAAGTTCTTTTGAAGAAAAACTTGAACAACATCTAAAACTGATACGGCTTTCAGGAGAGCTCGATTTTGTCCGTCAAGACGAAATACAGTACAGTAGTGAGTTGTTCAACAAGGAAACAGAAGAAGTATCGCGCCCCTCGAAGTATAATGTGTTCGAGGATTATGACTACGATCTCATCAAAGGCTTTGAAAAGAAACTTTAGCAGATTTTGAAAGCCGCCCATATTGGAGGAGCGAGTTCAGCAAGACTTAATATGGAGAACTTCGACATTGAGATTGATGGGCTTAAAAAATCCGTCTCAATGGGTGGAGGCTTCTGCGGACTACTGAACACAATCACAACAATGGCGATGAGTTCATACCTCATTGATCTTGGAAGGAGTGCTCCCGGCTTCTATGCAGTCGATTCCTCCTTGACGCAGCTCTCTGAAGCGGAACATAAAGAACAAAACGATACCATAAAACAGAATTTCATAAATTATCTCATCTCTAATGCCCACGAACGACAGGTCATCATTGTTGAGCAAACAAAACGTATGCCCTTCATTCCCACTGACAGTGAGGAAAATGCTGTCCATGTTATTCAATTCTCTAGAAACAAAGAAAAAGGTAGGTATGGATTTTTGAATGATGTGTATAATGCGGAAGATCAATAATCCTTATTCACCTTTGAAAAATTTGAGCATGGAGCTCTATTATGTTATATAAAAGAATAGAGTATGGTATGCCCCCCTCAATTTGTATAGTGAAGATATGTGATCTCAATTGTTAGAATGGATCCAACAATACAGAAGCACAATATGCTTTGGAGGAATCGATATATGCCCGAAAGTCAAAATGTAGAATATAAAGAGTCTTGGCGGGACGAGTATCTGAAATGGCTCTGTGGGTTTGCCAATGCACAGGGCGGCACGATGTACATCGGTGTGAATGATTCCGGAAACATCGTCGGTGTAAAGAACATCAAAAAGCTGATGGAGGATATTCCGAATAAAATCCAGTCCGGTCTTGGAATCGTTGCGGATGTCAACAAACACACAAAAGATGGTGTGGAGTATCTCGAAATCAAAGTAGAGCCTAGCACTTTCCCTATCAGCTATCATGGAGAATTCCATTATCGCAGCGGAGGCACGAAACAACAACTAACCGGAATTGCGCTATCGCAGTTTATCATGCGAAAGACAGGGGTTCGTTGGGAGGATGTAACAGTCGAGGATATTACAGTAGATGACCTTGATGAGGAGAGCTTCAAAATCTTCCGTAGAGAAGCCCTCAGAAGCAAACGAATGGCTCAGGAGGATCTTGATCTTTCTAACGCAGAGCTTTTAAGCAAGTTGCACCTGATGTCCAACGGCAAACTAAAAAGATCAGCAGTGTTGCTCTTTTACCACGATCCCAGTGTTGTACAAAATGGTAGTTATATAAAAATCGCTAAGTTCGGAGATGGAGCGGACCTGCAATATCATGACGATCTTGAAAATTCGTTGATAAAGAATGCAGATCAAGTAATCGACCTGATTTATCTGAAGTATCTGAAAGCTAATGTCTCATATATACATGATCGACGAGTGGAAATATACCCTTATGCAAGAGATGCCATCCGTGAGGCAGTATATAACGCGATTGCCCACACCTGCTATATGTTTGGGACTCCCGTTCAGATTCGCATTGAGGATGAAGCGTTTATCATAAGCAATCAGTGCATTCTTCCAGATGGATGGACGGTAGAGACATTGATGGAGCCTCATGACTCCGTACCGTATAATCCAGATATTGCAAACGTATTCTACCGTGCCGGATACATTGAACATTGGGGACGCGGTATCGAAAAAATCTGCGAGGCCTGTAAAGAGCTGGGGGCAGACCTTCCGTTTTATGAACTACGAGGAAATGGACTTCGAGTACATTTCAAGGCACTCCAAGGTGCACTTATTGCTCATCCAAAATCTCAAAACCGACATGATGGCGGTTTAGATGTCGGTTTGGATGTCGGTATAGCGGGTAGGATTCTGGAGTTGCTCATAGATAATCCCAAAATAACAATGGCTAAAATGGCAGAAAGACTGAACGTAGCAAAAAGGACAATTGAACGTGAAGTAAAACAGCTTCGTGAGACTGGTCGCGTAGAGCGCGTTGGCAGCAAACGATTCGGACACTGGAAAATCAACGATTAAATATTGTAGGGTCGAGGCATAAGATTTCCCATGCACTCGACCCTACAACTTTTTCCCCCAACGATCCCTTATTCCTTAACTTTAAATCCAAGAAAATATGTATCATTATTGTCGAACGTGACTACATGTATATTATCCTCAACCTTTTTCTTGGTTTCTTCACTACAATCAACATGTCTTATGCAACAGTCAATAAACATCTTTTTGATAGAATCTCTGTCTTCATCTCCATGTTTATAAATTATAAGCTCTACATCTCTATCTAAAATTGATTGAAATATCTCATCCATCCACCAAGCATCTGTTCTTCCTAATGACATCCCATATATTATAAACAGCTCGGCTTCTTCCATATATGATTTATACTTTACGTCATATTGACTCCAATATGATTTGACCAATCTCTTTTCTTGTGATTCCCCTTTATCATATTCAGGAAGATCAATCCCAAAAAGAATTGATCTAGGTATATCTTGTGTTCCATGGGGATGTATAATCTCAGAAACAAGATACGATGACCATCTTGTATCGGAGCCAAATTTTTTCTTATTTACACCAAAAGATAAATGTGTATCAACCGTTCTATAACAATGAGGGTCGAATTGTATTTTATCTAAATACAAGTAGTTATCTAATAGTGAAGTATAGTTAAAATTGGCAAATACATAATAGAATAAATCATAGTGCCTCGTTTTTGATATAAATCTAAGGCTATCTGGAGATCCCAGATCTTTTAAAAAGCTTGCCATAGATTGTATCAACAAATGATTTTTACTTACAAATTTACTCAACTCTAGCAAAGTTTCTGCATCAACTAATTCATTAAGAAATTTTGTAAAATATGCCTGAAACTTATCTATACAAGTCTCTAACTCTTTAATAGAAACATGTTCATTGAATAATTCACTGATAGTATTTTCAAAGTCGCTCCAATTCTCTTTCCCTCTCCTTCTGTCTTCTTTCATTTTTTCATATAAAATGTTCGTATCATCGGATAAGTTAAAGTAAGTTATGTAGTCATAAAAATCTGCATAACTTGTTGTTTTTCCATTCATTTTCCCTTTTTTAAATTTGTTCAAAACTGATATATCAAACCCATTGCCAACCAACACAAATATATTATGCTGTACATTTTTTTGATTATCAAATTTTTCAAACACCTCAGTGTCATACTTTTTGAACATATACTGTTATTTCCTCAAACTCTCTAAATAACAACAAAAACGAATGACCTCACGCAGTTGATCTCAGGGAAGATATATTAGCTTGTGTATTGTCTGTGACAATCGCCTCTCGTTCATCATTACATTGTATCGTTATCGACGTTACTTCGTTCATCGCCGCTACCAAAATGATACTAGAGGGAAAGGTCAGCGTCGCATTGGCACGCGACACTGTAATCTGGCGATCCTCAATCGGCTCACGCAGCACCTCAAGCGTCTTCTTGC
>NZ_KB290938.1:24169-38270 GCF_000318175.2 Selenomonas sp. oral taxon 138 str. F0429
CAAGCGTCTTCTTGCTGAACTCCGGCAGCTCGTCCAGGAAGAGCACGCCGTGATGTGCGAGTGTCACCTCTCCCGGACGCGGAATGCTCCCACCGCCGATCATCGCCACCGTCGAAGATGTATGATGCGGACTGCGGAAGGGACGCGTCGTTACAAGCCCCGTATCCTTGCCAAGCAGCCCCGAGATGCTGTAAATCTTCGTGATCTCGATGGCTTCTTCCTTCGTCAGCTCCGGCAGGATCGAAGGCATACGGCGTGCAAGCATCGTCTTTCCCGAACCGGGCACGCCGACCATGAGGACGTTATGCCCTCCCGCCGCTGCAATCTCAAGCGCACGCTTCGCGTCCCTGCACGTCCGCAAAGTCATCGGTAAACGCAGCGTCTTTTTGTGATTCGATATGATTCGGTGTGGCAGGAGTCAGCATCTCCGTGCCCGTCAGATGACGCACAAGCTGCGCCAGATTCTCGACCGCATAGACCTTCAGTCCATCAATGAGGAGTGCCTCATCTGCATTGGAGGGAGCAACATAGAACTCCGTCAGCCCATGTTCCCGTGCCGTAATCGCCATTGGAAGGATGCCGCTAATCGGTCGGCAGTTCCCATCGAGAGAGAGTTCTGCCGAGAAGAGCGCACTCTGTACCGCCGCCTCCGGAACCATACCGTAGGATGCAAGGAGACCAATGGCAATCGGCAGATCAAGCCCCGAGCTGTCCTTACGCACATCGGCAGGTGCAAGATTCACCGTCACCCGCTCCTGCCGCAGCTGAATGCCCGAGTTGCGGATTGCAGTGCGCACGCGCTCCTTCGACTCCTTCACCAACGTATCGGGAAGCCCGACCAGCTCAAAGCCCGGCAGCCCCGGCGAAACATCCACCTCAACGTCGATAATCCGTCCGTCAATCCCGAGGGTCGTCGCACCATAAGTCTTTGCAAACAACGGCTCTCCCTCCTACGTTTCAAATATAAGAAAATTATAACACAGGATAGGGGAAGTTGCCTAATGATTCTTTGCAAAAGAAAAGATTCCAAACGCCGGAGGTGACGAAGGGAATCTCCCTTATTATGACGTTTTCCTTCTTGTTCGTTACACTGTATCACTCACCTTGAATAACAACTTCTTGTTTACTTCCGCACTTGCTACAGCGAAAGGAGGTTTTCCTCTTTGTTCCTTTCCCCTTTATTGATGTTGTTGTATAGGGAGCTGATGTATTACCGCATTTCTCGCACTTTCTGCGATAGCGAAGGATATTGTGCTTCTCTTCAATAATCACACAACCAGACAGTGCAATCGACATATAAATTCTCCTCTCGAACGATTCCTCACACCGCATCGCCATTATCTAAGACAGCCACGCCATCCTCCATGCCATGACGAACGAGCACAGATGCAAAATCCTCCCCATTCAACAAGACTACACTCTCCTGCTCTGCAAGAGCTCGTGCCTCTGTGCTAAACTTATCCGTAAGATTAATAAGGATTAACACTTTCGCTCTTCCGTCCTTCTTCGCCATCTGAACAAGTTGCTCAACCCCCACAATGTCATTACCGTCATGCCCGCGCTTTTTCTTTGCCTGTATGTAGATCTCAGGCATCTCATCATCATATTTTGCATAAATGTCATACATTAGCGTCCGCTTGCTGAATGCCTTAAATACAAGATCGACATCGCCGCCCTCACCGTCATAGTAGTTGCTGCGCACCTTGATGTAGCCACTTTGCACAAACAGGCTCTCGATCACTCGCTCAAACATGGAGTTCTGCCACGACTGCATCTTGTGAACAATTTCCTTGAGATAGAAGCTCCTCGCCTGATCAGTTTCTGCCGATAGGAGTCCGAGACGTGTGTGTACTGGATGCGTCATGCTCATCCCCGATACGATCCGAGCATCAATGGCATCCATAACCCCCTCATTTACAACACGATTTACTGCACTTTGATAGCCTCCGAATGCACGGCTAAGTGCCTGTGCCGCACCACTTGAATCATAGTCACAGCTGACGAGGGACTCCACCTCGATATAGTGCCCGAAATCATTCCTCCCATCCGACAGGGAAAACTCATATGGCTTTTTGCATTTCACAATCGTGAAGTAACGCCCTGTCGCCGTCTGCTGAATGCTGACCTTAGGAATGACAATTAGATCGCCTTCTTTGATTTCAAGCATTATACGCAACATATTATAGCGGCGTTTCATATTTTCACTAAATGAAGACCATTTTTTCCATGCTGCTGTAAACTCGTCAAACGGATTTCGCACATCCATTCCAGAGCCGCCCCATCCCTGTCGCAAGCGTCCCTGCTTTAACTCTTCATAGATAAAAGGAAAACACTCGCCATAGTCTACACGGAAAATGAAATAATTAGCCATAATAGTTCATACTCCTTTACTCATCAAAACAGATAAACATCATCATCAACATTAGTTCTAGCTAAATACAAAATATTCCTCTATTTCACGTAGTCTTTCCACCCTGTCGAGAGAGGAAATCCTTCCCATTTTAGTATGTGAGAACTCTTTCCTTGGCAGGATAGAAATTCTGCAACAATCTAAAAAACAGTCTTTTATCATGATTCACTAAAAGTTTGTTAATCCATCTCTCTTGCAATAAATACGACCTCCTCACACTCCTTATCCGCTCTTACCGTCCATATAAATTGCGCTGCCGGAAAACATTGGATGATCTCCTGCGCTTTTTCTCTAATGTAGTCGGAAAGATCATCCTCCTGCTCTGACATATACCCCCATTCGAGATGCTCATCTATAATGAAAGAATATTCTTCGTCCACACAGAAAGAAACTAATACCCCCTGCACTGACTCATCCCTCACAGGCAGTTTATCTTGGCGAATCAGACGCTCCTCCGAGACACAATAAATCTTCCCTTCCTGCGATGCCAATGTGTTTCTTACATCCGAATAGTCCAAGACTCCCATATCCTCATAACAGCTTTTGCCCCACCACAGTCCAAACCAGTGCACGAAATCCTTTGCGCACTCCACATCATCGAAGCAAAAGATGTCGGGGTTATGCAAATGTCGGTAGAACTCATCTGTTCGCCGCACCAACAAGGGCTGCACTGATTCGATAAATTCTCCCTCGGAGGCTGTACGGTATATGAGAAGCATATCCTGCTGTTCAAATATTTCCGGCGGGGTTGTTACGAGGTGGGTGTCCGCGATCAGCAAGACGCGCCATAGACATACTTCATCCTCTTCCATGTCGTACGGCTCATCATTCTCAAGACTTTCTCTATCTGTATAAGACGCCCATATCACATAGGGCTCATCATCTCCTTCGTATCTCTCGCGATCTTTATAAAATCGCCGCACAGTCATACCATATAGGGGATCGCACTCTGTAACGCAGGAATAATTGCGCTCCAAAGGAGGAAACAAACTCTTATCGACACAGGTAATTCGCAGATCCCATATTTCCTTGTATGATGACATTTCTTCCCCCATCAATTCGATTTACCGCTCGCCTTTTCCGCTCACAGGTCTTTGAATTCTTCGCCTGTATATGGACATCGGTTTTATAATAAGCCATAACGATCAAATAACTGGATTGGTAAGTTTCTTTGCAAGAAGTACGGTCACACTCCGCTCTTGACATACTTCAACAATCCATATAATGTTTCCACTTTCGTGAAAAGAGCTACAGAGTTTCTCCGCTTTTACACATACTTCGTACAGTGAAAGTTGCTCATCCCCTCTAAAGATAAACAGAGCTCCCTGTGCTTCTGCATCTTTTTCGGATAATTCTTCCTGCTGAATCAGAGTTTTCTTAGATATGCAGAGAATATTTCCTCGCTGTGATGCAAATGCCGTGAGAACATCGGCGAAGTCAAGATCAATAACTTTGCAGTCAGTTAGCATCTGCCATCCGAGGAAGCGAATAAACTCTTTTGTTGCATCCATATTGGCAAAACAACAGATTGCAGGCCTAGACATAGTCACATCCAGCTCCCCCTTTTGTAAAGGAAAGAGCGGGTACACACATTCGACCAACTGCCCCTCGGTGGTTGTCTGATAAACAAGGATCATATCCTGCTTTTTGAGCATTTCAACAGGGTACTCTGCCACGGATACATCCGCAGTTAATAGGATTCGCCAGCCCCCAAATATCATCTTCGGTACGAGAAAACAATCCATCTTCTTCGTATTTTTCTATCTCCTTATAAAGCCTCTCCACAGGGATACCGTATTCTGGCTCACAATTCTCCCGATGAGGATAGTATTCCGACAATGAAGGTATCAAATCATCACACGTACATGTAATCCTAAGTTCGCGAATTTCCTTGTACGATGGCATTTTGCTCTCTCCTTACAATTTGATCCCCTACATATCGTCTCAGATTTCTGCAGTGGAAGCGCACTATTTCCACAAAGCGAATATTTGCGCGTACCGCTTACCGATAAACACTTCCCATATAATCGACCGCATCGCAAATCTCTTCCCGCAGGCTTTTCGGCTCCAAGACCTCCGCATATTCTCCGTACTGCAACGCCCAGTATTTCATCGCCAGTTTGTTGCAGACAACGGAAATAACGAGTCCATCCGCCTCCTCCTGCACGATGCGGAACGCCTTACCGAACCAGTCGATCAGCGATCCCATCATGTGCTCACGGACGCGCATTTTCACTTGCACGCTAGGACCGCTGAACATATAGATGTGTTCTGCCATGTGCTTGGGCAAACTGTAGCCTTGGGCAAAGTCTTCTACTTTATCTTTCGGCTTGACCTTGTCAGCAAGCATCTGCACCTTCGTCATGTAATCCAAGCGATAATGAGAAACATCGTCGTATTTATCATAATTTCCGAGCAGATAATATCTGCCCTGATTTGCCACCATCTGATACGGATTTACGATATACGGCTCTTCTCGCCGAGGATGCAGCTTGAAGTCTTTGCCGTAGCTATTATAAATGAAGCTGACCTTTCGCCCCTGTTCGATGGCATCGTTCAGCACATCTAAATTCAGCAGAACTTGCTTATTGTCCGAGTGTATGAGTTTCGGCAGATGGGAAATATGCTTAACTTTGGCGCGAAAGTATTTGTTGCCAAGTCCTGTCAGTTTCTCGATCAGTCGTTCGGCCTGTGCGGCGGAAAGGGTGCGGGAAAAGAGGACGCTGTCGATCAGCATCCTTAGTTCCGCATCATCAAACTGGCGCGACATAAGGTAGATACCGTCTTGCATGGAAATCTCATGCCCCATATCCTCCAAGAGCACAAGATTATTCTTGACCGTCTGCCGAGTACATTTAACGCCGTAGTTTTTTTCGAGCAAATCTACAATTTCCAGTTGCGTCAAGCGATGGTCGTTGTCCGTATATTGCTCCAAAATCTCCAGAATCAGTAGATTCAGAGACTTCTTGTCACACAATCCATAGAGAGACATACGCTCACATCCTTAAAATACAGATCCTTTTGATACGATATGCGTCGATTCCTGTTATTTTTGTCGGACAAATTTTTCTGCTAGTCGAGGAGAAGTTCATCCAATTCGACAAGTTTGGCATGGATGTCAAAACTGCATTCGCCCTCGTTGTAAAGCAAGGTGGAAGACACCGACCATCCACCTCCCATCTGCTTGCCTCGGACATACAATGCACGCGCCTTCTGCACATCAAACGCTTGGGGTGGGAGATGACCTTCCTGAACCACCATTCGATCCATGAACACGGGATACCCGTTGATGTCGAGCGCACTCTTATCCGGCTCATCATCGTACATATACAGATCAAATGCCCCTTCATAGGTGTTCTTGTCAACCTCGGAGTGCGCCTCGTTTCGCACAAAATACCGGGTAATCGTGCGGATGCCATAGCCTGCGATGGAGTCGAGCCTTATCCGATCCTCTCCAAATCGGATAAAGGGATGTTCTTTGCTGGTCATCGTAATTTCTCCCTTCATAAAGTAGAAACCCAAGGACGGTATATCTCAGTCTCACAAGTCGCGAAATATTTGGCAAAGAAATCAGTGCTGTGCTACAATTGTTTGATAATTGCATTATAGCATATTCGATGTTAAAAATTTTTACCTTTTGGAGATTTTCAAAAATATTTCCGATGTTCCCAATTCCTATACGCTCACGTCCGCTCTATCCTGAAACAATACCGCCCCCCGTGTCCATGTCCACGGTCACGCACTCCAGCATGCTTGCCCACAGTCGTCTGAAGGAGAATCAGCACATTCGTCGTCTCATTCTTCATATCTATGCCGACTACGACAACTGCATCGGTGCTTATAAAATGACGCATATTTTATCCCGTGACTATGGCATTTCCATCAGCAGCGCAAGAGTGTACCGCCTGATGCGCTCCATGACCCTTCCAAAGCCTTCCACCGTTAAGCCAAAACGAACCCCACAGAAAGACTCCGGTGAATGCCACGATCTCCTGCGTCGGCAGTTTCATCAGTCTGCCCCCAATCTTGTTTGGGTCAGTGATTTTACTTATCTTAGGGTCAATCGTACTTGGTACTTCCTTTGTATTGTGATGGATTTGTTTTCCCGAAAGATCATCGGTTGGAGTTTATCCTCCAAACACGATACCGCCCTGATTATCGCTGCCTTCCATAAAGCATATCAGAGCAGGAATATTTCCTACGGACTGATCTTCCATTCCGATCATGGGGCGGAGTATACCGCTTCTTCTTTCCGTAAGCTTTTGGATGCAAACAATATTGTCCAGTCCTTCTCCAAGAAAGGATGTCCGTTTGACAATGCCTGTTGTGAATCGTTCTTTATCATCTCTTCTGTTACGATAGCACCGCCCATCCGTCATAACAAGGTAAAAATTGTAGGGAGGACAATTCACCCTTCTCTTCCTTTATTCTTCCTAAAGGATCAATGTCTCCGTCTGCGGCGGGATCGTATTTTCCTCCATCAGATCATGAACAATGCGCAGTCCGCGCGCCAGCTCCTCATTCGTTGGCGGCGAGCAGAGGGCAAGACGAATAAAAGAATACTCTTCCTCGCTGCCGACGGCAAAGTGATCCGACGAGAGGACACAAACACCACGATGCTGTGCCTGCGCCTCAAAATTCGCCCCACCGCATCCCACAGGCAGCGGCATCCATTGGAAGAAGCTGCGTGTATTCCCCGTATGTGCAGGGAAGATCCCTTGAAAGATGCGATTGCGATCCTCTGACATCCGACATTTCTCCCGCATTATACGCTCCGCTGCGCCGCTTTCAATCAGCTCTGATGCGATCTCCGCACTCAGCGGCGGGATCGCCATACTGAGGCTGCGCGCCGCTCTCCGAATGAGCTGCCTAAAATGCGCTGGAACAAGCATGTATGCAACACGCAGTCCGGGACAGGTAAGTTTTGAAAGACTGTGCAGATAAATGGACTGCCGCGGGAGGAGCACGGTCATGGGCGCAGCGTTCTCGCGTGCCGTAAAGCCGTAGGCATCGTCCTCAATCAAAAGCATATTGTGCTTACACAGCACCGCTGCAATCTCCCTGCGCCGCTCCTCAGGCATGACGATACCGGTCGGATTCGCGCAGGACGGCATAAGATAGACACCCTTGATGTTTATCTGCTGATACTGCTGTGCGAGCGCATCCGGCAGCATCCCGTCCACATCTCCCTCGATGGGGATGAGGCGGATGTTCAGCTGTTTTGCAAGGCTGATGAAATTCGCGTACGTATACCTGTCCACCGCAATTCGATCCCCTGCATCGAACAGCGCAGTGAGTACGATTGCAAGTGCACTCTGCGTTCCGGCAGTAAGGAGGAGATTCGTCGGCTCTGCCGTGAGAGAAAAACGTGCAAGCCAGCTGCACACAGTCCGCGCATGACGGTTCTCATCCTGTTCACTGCCAAGCGTAAAGAGCCGCGCTGCATCCCTGCCGCGCAGGATCTCCCGCGCGGTATCCGCAAGAATCTCGCTAAGTGAATCGTACGGATGAATGCTGCCAAGTTCAATAAGGGGCTTTTTCGTTCCTCCCATCGTATCATGCAGCACGGCATTCGGCGAGACGAACGTCCCGCGCCCAATGACCGCATAGATCAGCCCCTTGTCCGTACAGAGACGAAAGGCGCGCATTACCGTGCTCAGATTGAGATCGAGGTAGTCGGCAAGCTCCCGCTGCGGCGGGAGTTTTGTATGCGGCGACAGCCGTCCGCTGAGGATATCCCGTTCAAGCTGCACGGCAAGTGCACGATAGAACGGAGGATGGAGCCCCGCACGTACGGGACACCATGTCATCGGATAGTCGTCGAACGAATTGATGGGCATAGGACATCTCCTGCAATATTGTCATACATACAATTTTACTGTTGAAATCATACAATAGGCAGTCTAACATAATAATTGTATGTATTATATCACAGGAGAGATGACCGTGAATATGAAAAACAGCATTGCTTCAACGAGCACAAAGGTATCCGCCTCACTTTATATCCTGCCCTTTATCCTGGTCGGCTCGTTTCTGTCCATCTTCGACCAGTTCGTTATCAATGTCGCCGCCCCCGCCATCATTTCCTCCTTACATCCGTCGGCTGCAGAATTCGAGGGCATTATGAGCGGATACGCGCTCGTCTATGGGGCGGGGCTGATGGTCGGCGGACACCTCGGCGACCGTTTCGGACGGCGGCGTATCTATCGTCTCGGACTGTTTCTTTTTGCCGTGACCTCGGTGCTCTGCGGTGCTGCTCAGACAGCACTGCAGCTTGTTGTCGCACGCCTTCTGCAGGGGCTTTCGGGCGCCGTCATGGTGCCGCAGGTACTTGCTCTGATTCGTGTTTCATACGAAGAGAATGCACGTGTGCAGGCACTATCCGCATTTGGTGTGTCCATCGGACTCGGGCAGATCATGGGGCAGGTACTTGGCGGCTGGATTCCCGCATGGGATTTCCTCGGACTCGGTTGGCGTATGATTTTCCTTGCCAACATGCCGATCTGCCTGATCGCCGGCATTGGCTGCAGGTCGCTGCCCGCATGCCAAAACGCTGCACACGAGGCATACCAAAAGCAGTTCGGAAATCCTCTTCGACTCTTTCGTTATCGTGGCTATACGGTCGGAATTTTTCTCAACGTATGCCTGTACGCCGCCATTGTCCCCTTCTTTGTCGTGCTCGGTCTCTACCTGCAGAATATCTGTGACCTCACACCGCAGACGGCGGGGCTCGTCTTTATGGCGGTCGGCACGGGGTTCATCCTTGCCTCATCTGCAGGACCTGCACTCATGCGGAAGTTCGCGCCGCCGCGCGTACTGATCTACGGAACGATCTGTACCAGCGTGGGCATCCTCGCCATGTTGCTTGGTACAATCACGGGACTGTCCACTGCGATTCCCTTTGTCCTCCTCTCTCTGTTTCTCCTCGGTATCGGCAACGGCACAGTGATTCCCATTGCAACGGGTATTGTCCTGCGCTATCTGCCGATGGAGGACGCAGGCGTTGGCGGTGCCATCCTGACGACGGAGTAGCAGCTCGCAGGTGCACTCGGGATTGTGCTTACGGGTGAGTTTCTCATGGGAGACGGCATATCTCTCGCCTCGCCCGCCACCTATGTGGACGGTCTCGCCCTTCAGGTGTGCGCCGCATCGGCTGCGCTCTGCTGCGCCGTTTGCCTCAGCCGTATCCCCAGCGCCACGCAGAATCCACAGAGATCATCAAATTTTTCCGCTTGCCACAAATTTCATATCACCTTATAATTGATAACAAAATCCAATCGCGTTGATTATGGAGGTTTTCTTATGGAAAACACAAGCCCTATGCGGCGACTCTGGCAACTCGCCGCTGCGGAGCATGGGCGGCTGCGCATGGCGATTGCACTTGCGGCACTCGGCGTACTCGCGGGGATTGTTCCCTACTGGGCGGCGGCAGAGATGATTACAGTACTCCTCTTTGACGCAGTGGAGCCGCGCTTCTATCTCATCCTATGCCTTACTGCCTTCGTCGGCTATGCCCTGCGCAGCATCCTATATGCACAGGCTCTTGCGCTGTCGCATCGCGCGGCATTCGCTGTACTGCGCGACATCCGCACGCGCGTCCTCGGGAAACTGCCAAAGCTCCCGCTCGGAGCCGTGATCGATCACGCAAGCGGCGCAATGAAGCACATGATTGTCGATCAGGTCGAGAGCATGGAGCGCACGATTGCGCACCTATGGCCGGAGATGACAGCAAATACATTTGGACCCTTGTGCATCTTCATCTATTTGCTCATCCTCGACTGGCGCATGGCGCTGCTCTCTCTCGTCTCGATTCCCGTCGGCATGGTCTTTATGGCGATCGTCATGCGCGACTACGAGGAAAAATACGCAGGGGCGGTGCGGACAACGGACGAGATGAACGCCGCTGTTGTCGAGTACATCGGCGGCATCGAGGTCATCAAGGCATTCAACCAAGGTGCAGCGTCCTATGAAAAGTTCTCGGAAAAGGTTCGCGCAAATGCCTCGTACTACTATCACTGGATGCTGCACTGCCAACTGCCAATGTCCCTCGGCAAGGTGGTATCCCCGACCACGCTCATCACGATCCTGCCTGTGGGCTGGCTCTGGTATCAAGACGGTACTCTTCCGATGGATGTCTTTATCCAGACGATCATCCTTTCCCTCGGGATCGCGGGGCCTCTGCTCGCGTCCATGAGCTTCATCGACGCATTGGCAAAGGTCGGCACAACCGTCGGTGCCGTCGATGCTTTTCTCTCTGCCGAGGAGCAGCACCATGCGACGACGCCGATTCCCGTTGAGACGACGGACATCGCGGTGGAACATGTCTCCTTTGCTTACGACGGAACGAACAACGTCCTAGACGATATCTGTCTCACGATCCCGAGCGGCACGCTGAACGCATTTGTCGGCGCAAGCGGCAGCGGGAAATCGACACTCGCACGTCTGATCGCCGGCTATTGGGATGTACAGGAGGGCAGCATCCGCATCGGCGGACATGATGTGAGGGACATCCCCCTTCCTCAGCTCTATGATCTGGTCTCCTTTGTCGCGCAGGATACCTATCTCTTTGACGACACGATCCGAGAGAATATCCGTCTCGGCAAAACATCGGCGACCGATGCCGAAGTCGAGCGTGCGGCAGAGCTTTCGGGCTGTGCGAAGTTCATTCAGAAACTCGAGCAAGGCTACGATACCCTTGTCGGCAGCGGCGGCAACCATCTCTCTGGCGGCGAGCGCCAGCGCATCGCGATCGCACGCGCGATGTTGAAGGACGCCCCCATTGTCATCCTCGATGAGGCAACGGCATACATTGACCCGGAGAACGAGGCCGTCATCCAGCGCGCTGTCGCACAGCTGATCGCCGGGAAGACGGTCATCATCATCGCGCACCGTCTCTCTACTATCACCGATGCGGATACGATCTTTCTCATCGCGGGCGGCACAATCGCAGCATCGGGAACGCACGCACAGCTCCTTTCGGACTGCACAGAATACCGCAGCATGTGGCAGGCACACATCAGTGCAAAGGACGGTGATGCAAATGATTGACGCACTCAAAAAAATCTGGGCGTTCGCGGGCAGCGAGCGAAAAAATCTCAACCGCTCAGTGCTGCTCGGTGTGCTCTACGCCATATTCCACGCCCTGCAAATTGCAGCACTCTATGTCGTTCTGAAGGGACTCATGGAGCATGTGGACGGCATGGATACGGCGATGCAGGCACTCGTAATCCTCGCCGTCAGCATCCTCGGTAGATCCGTAGTCGAGTATATCTCACAACTGCAGCGCGTCCATGCGGGCTACTTCATGGCGGCGAACAAGCGCATCGCCATCGGAGAGCGTCTGAAGCGCGTCCCGATGGGCTATTTTAACGAGAGCAGCCTCGGACGGATCATGGGCATCGCAACAACTGTTCTGGGCGATGTAGAGGAAACTGCCTCCATGGTGCTTGTCAACACGCTGACCGGCTTCCTGAATACCCTCATCCTCATCCCGATGGTCTTTGTCTTCGAGGGGCGCATCGGCGCCGTCTTCATTGTCGGCATCGCCCTCTATCTGTGTGTCACAGCGACCATGGAGGAAAAATCCCGCATGCTCGCACCAAAACGGCAGGCGGCACAAGCATCGCTTGTCGAGGCCGTACTTGAGCAGCTGCACGGAATGCACGTCATCAAGGCATTCAACCTTACGGGCAAGGGCGATAGACAGGTGCGTGATGCGCTTGCCGAAAGCGAGCGAGCCAATCTTTCGATGGAGCGTCTCTTTACCCCATACGTGGCTACACAGGAACTCATCCTGCGCTTTTTCAGCATCCTGATCATCGCCGCCGCACTCTATGCACATTGCACAGGAACAATGTCCCTGCTCGATGTGATTATGTGCATTGTCTTCTCCTTCATTGCCTATCAGCAGCTCGAATCTGCGGGCAGTGCGCTCTCTCTGCTCCGCGTCGTATGCGCCTCCATCGACGAGGCAAACGAAACAGATGCCATTCCACAGCTCGACGAAAGCGGCAGAGATATTGTCCCCACGCACCATGATATCACATTGGACCGCATATCCTTTTCCTACGGAGAAAGACCGCTCCTCCGCGACATTTCCGCAGAGATCCCCGAACGCAGTTTGACGGCGATTGTCGGGCCGAGCGGTTCCGGCAAGACGACGCTGTGCCATCTCATTGCGCGGTTCTGGGATGTCGATGCCGGCACAATTACCATCGGCGGACACAATGTCAAGGAATATACGCTTGCGTCCCTGATGGCACAGATCAGCATTGTATTTCAGCGCGTCTACCTCTTCCACGATACAATCGAGAACAACATCCGCTTTGGGCGACCACAGGCGAGCCGCGCAGAGGTCATTGCGGCAGCAAAAAAGGCAGCGTGTCATGATTTCATCATGAAACTGCCGAACGGGTATGAAACAATGGTCGGCGAGGGTGGCGCAAACCTTTCGGGCGGCGAAAAGCAGCGCATCTCCATCGCCCGTGCCATTCTCAAGGACGCGCCCATCATCATCTTTGACGAGGCGACGGCGAACGTCGATCCAGAGAACGAAGATCGGCTGCAGCAGGCAATCGAAGCACTGACGCAGGACAAGACCGTCATCATGATCGCCCATCGGCTGAACACGGTTCGAAACGCCGCGCAGCTCCTCGTTGTAGCAGACGGCAGGATCGTTCAGCGCGGAACACACGAAGAACTGATCGCCAAGGATGGCATCTACGCCGACTTCATCACATCGCGCAGAACAGCCGTCGGGTGGAGGCTATCATCTTCGACAGCTCAGTCCAAAATCAGATGATCGCGGACATAAAGGTATCCTCTCACCCAAACGCGAAAGGATAATTTTTTGATCGAAAGGTAGCTGTTTCAAGGGGTGTAACACATTATTTATCTGCGAAGTCTGAGTTCCTAAAATTTAATATGTAAGAAGAGCATTCCTTATCAAAGTGCTCCTCTATTTTTTATGTATCTTTTTCCCGTCCATCTCAATAAATTCTCATCGTCGTTCAGTTTATTTCTTTGACAGGATGAATACTCTGCCGCAATCTAACGAGCGTCATCCTCCAATACCAATCTCAATCCCGCCCTTGAAAACAACTACCGCGCCATCACCCTTAACTACAATGTGATCGAGCAGTCCGCCCCACAAATCTTCATCGAATTCGCTCTGCTCCCCGTTGATACCATATACCACTTGAATCATGGTCTCCAAGGTCTTTCTCTTGCCCTCCCTCTCTGCAATTTGCTCATCCAACCTCGCTAGATGCCCCTGCTTTTCCACATAGAGCGCACGAATTTCATTTTCCTGTTTCAGATATGCCGTCTGATCCTGTGCCACCCGTGCATTCTCGTGAATCAGTGTTTCAAGCCGTTCTGCCAAAACGCCGAGTTCCTGTTCTATTCTATCGTGTTCCTCTGTCAGCTCCCCCGTCCAGCAAACGCCATCAATCAGGGATTGGAGTTCCACAATCACCTTCTCTTTGACCTCCACCAAGGAGTTCAGTGCTTTAACGAAAATCTGTTTGATTTCCTCCTCCGTCAAGTGTCTCGTGCCGCACGGCTTTCCCTTGTGGGCATATTTCTTGTTGCAGCGATAGATGACTCTGCGGTATTTGTCGGTCGAGTGCCATACCTTCGCTCCATACCAAGAACCACAGCAGCCGCATTTGATTTTGTTCGCGAAGATGC
>NZ_KB290938.1:38290-41175 GCF_000318175.2 Selenomonas sp. oral taxon 138 str. F0429
GCTTGCCGTTCTGCTCTCTGCGTTTTATCTCCGACTGCACAAAGTCGAACAAGTCTGGAGGGATAATCGCCTCGTGATGCTCCTCCACGTAATACTGCGGAATCTCACCTGTGGAATCGCTGATAAATAGCGGATAATCATAGCTACATGATCCACAGGCACGAATTTCACAAATTGCAGTGAAAAATAGCGTGCAACACCGCCCCGACTGCTCCCTTTCTTTCCCCGAACCTCCCGTTTGAACGGGAAATTTCGAGAAAAAGGGCACACTTATCCCGTTGTCATGCAAAACTCTCTCTGCCTTCCCGCCCGCAGACACATAACGAGATTCGCCGACGCAAAGAGCAGATCGTATTGCAAAAGGTTCTTCCTGAGTCCGTGATACCTTGTCTTGGACGCATGAAACATCCTCTTCACAATGAGAAAAGGATGCTCCACCTTGCTGCGAACCGAGGCTTTCGCATGCTCGATCTTCCTGTCCCAATTCGTTCCTTTGTATGCTTTTGTCATGCGGTTCTGCGAGGGCCTTTTGGCAATGCGGTAGTCCACACCTGAAAGAGCGGGCGTCTCTCGGATTTCCGTGCGCTTTTCCACACCGAGATAGCCGGAATCTCCATAGACCGTATGGTCATCTTCGCGAACCAGTTCATGAGTCTTCGCAATGTCGTGCACGTTGGCAGCTGTTGCGGTAATCGTATGGACATAGCCTGTTCCGGCATCTGCACCGGAATGGATCTTCATGCCGAAGTACCATGGATTCCCCTTCTTCGTGGAGTGCATCTCAGGATCGCTGGACTTTGTCGCGTTCTTGGTCGAACTCGGCGTGGGGATCAGTTTTCTGCTGCGCTCTTTCTGGACATAGTACGGCGCAATAAGTTTCATCCATTCGTTCCAAGGAATAATGGACTCCATGGCATCCAGAAAGGCTTCTCGTCATGTTGTTCTTATTAACGCATTTTTCCTCTTTCTGCGAATATCATCAAAGAAGATGGCATGAAGCGATCTTTTTTTGATCGGTCATACCAGCTCAACCCTATTTTCTTTCATAAGTGGTATACTATGGGGGGAGGAGCTCTCCATTAAGATAATGACAACAGGGAGATAAAACCATGAAAAAGAAGCTTTTTCTGATTGCCTACATCGGTGCGTTAGCGGCTGTTTTTCTCTTGCCGTTTGTCCAGAGCCCGATGGGAAAAACGGATTTTATCCGGGAAGTGCTCGCTAAAAATGATGGGTTTGCCGCAGAGGGCAGCGGTACGACCGGCGGAGCTGCTGCCATAGAGGACAATATTTTCCGCGTGACCAATAGGCAGGAGCTTATTGCCGCATTGGAGAATCGCAAAAATACGGAACCTAGGATTTTGATGGTTTACGGAACGATCGACTTTGATACAGACGCGGATGGAAAGCACCTGACGATGGAAGATTATATGGCGGAGGGCTATGATTTTCAGCAGTATTTGGACGCCTATACACCGCATAGTACCGTGCCGCAAAGCCGAAAAGAAGAGCAGGAGGAAAAAAGAAAACAATCTCAAAAAAATCAGGAAAAAAACATCATGGTTCATGTTCCTGCCAATACGAGCATCATAGGGATTGAACATGCGAAATTAAAGGGCGTGGATTTAGTCCTCGATGCGGACAATATTATCATCCGAAATATTACGTTTGAGTCCCCCTATGATGATTTCCCGTCGTGGGATCCAAACGATGGACCGGACGGCAACTGGAATTCTCAGTATGACAGCATTACGATCCGTGGGGGCACGCATATTTGGATCGATCATTGTCATTTCGCGGATGGCACGCAGCCGACGGAAACGTATTTTCATCGTGAATACGAGCATCGAGACGGCTTGGTCGATATCACGAATCAGGCGGACGACATCACGATGTCATACAATATTTTTGAACGTCACAATAAAGCAATCTTGATCGGGAACAGTGATGCAAAAACGTCGGACGATGGCAAACTGAATGTGACGCTGCATCATAACTATTTCCATAATTTGGTTCAGCGCACACCGCGCGTGAGATGGGGAAAGGTTCACGTGTATAATAATTACTACCAGACGTATGAGGAAAACGGTGGATATCCTTATGAGTATTCGCTGGGCGTTGGAAAAAACTCAAAAATATATGCCGAAAATAATGTCGCAGATATCGACGGCAGGACGTATCAAGATTTTGTCAAGGTGTTTGGCGGAACGGAGTTTACGGCGGTCAATAATATCTTTAATGGCGAGAAAATCGATACATTTAGCGAGCATTTATCACCGGTCGCGTGGACGCCCGAGCGATCGATGAAAATTGACGATGTGAATGAGGTGAAGGCAAAAGTTTTACAGCAGGCAGGCGTGTTTAAGGAAGCGGTGACGCCATAAAAATCATCAGAAAAAGGCTGCTGCACATTTGTTTCGTACAGCAGCTTTTTGGCTCTACTCCAAAACTAGTGGAAAAGTTATTTTCAGAACAGAATAGGTGTAGCTAATTTTAATTTTCCTGCAACCAAGTAGATCTGATATTGTCAAGAACAGTTGACAATATCAAATCTCATCTCGTCATGCTGAATCCGGAGGTTGTAAAAGCATCCTCCGAGCAATACGAAACGGGAGAAGGATGTCTCTCCCTCCCCGGACAGAGAAAAACGATGCGGCATGAATGGATTGAAGTCACATACCGCGACATAAAATTTCGCAAACAGCAAAACAAGTTCTCCGGCTTTACGGCACAGATCATTCAACATGAGATAGATCACTGCAACGGAGTCTTGATATGAAAACCTCGGGCTGCATATAAACGCAGTCCGAGGTTTTCACATAATGGTAATTCGTATTTTATTGACTTTCTCGCTTGTTTATTTATATAATACAAGCAAGAAAGTT
>NZ_KB290939.1:0-76842 GCF_000318175.2 Selenomonas sp. oral taxon 138 str. F0429
AGCTCTCATCGGCGCGACTGTCATAATATAACACGCCACAAAACTTTCGTCAAGCCCTTTTTCAAGTTTTTAAGCTTTTTCATGCGGATTATTTTCTCTTCCATACAATATCCCACTTGTGTTTGGTGTTTCCGTGCTTGTTTCTTTTGTTCGGCTGTGTTATTCTATGATAGAATTTATCAAAGAACAATCAATAAACAAGATCCTGAAAGGAAATAGAAATGCCGAAAAATCCGGTGAAACATCAGTGCAGTTTCTGCAAGCGCATCATCGACGTGCGTGACCAATACGATATGCCGATCTACGATCCGAATACGGGCTTTGCGATCTGCAAGGACTGCGTGCGCGAGATCAACCGCTTCCTCGATGAGCATGACGCCTCGGTCTCCTCCGAGGAGCGGAGCTCGTTCCGTATCCAGCTCGACGATGTGCTCGAAAAGACACGTCCGCATCTCATCAAGGAATATCTGGACAACTACATTATCAAGCAGGATCGTGCGAAGAAAATTCTCGCGGTCGCGGTCTACAACCACTACAAGCGTATGAAGTACGGCTACGAGAACACGGCTGAGGACACAGAGATTGAAAAATCGAATGTCATCATGCTCGGCCCCTCGGGCTGCGGCAAGACAGCGCTCCTCTCGCATCTCTCGAAGCTCCTCGATGTGCCGTTCGCGGTGACGGACGCCTCGAGCCTCACGGAGGCGGGCTTTGTCGGCGCGGATGTGGAGGTCGCCGTGCGCAATCTCTACTATGCGGCGGACAAGGACGTGGAGAAGGCGGAGCACGGCATCATCTACCTCGACGAGTTCGACAAGATCGCGCGCAAGTCGGGTGCAAACAACTCGATCACTGCCGACCCCGGCCATGAGGGCGTGCAGCAGGCGCTGCTCAAAATGCTTGAGGGCAGCGTCGTGGAGTTCACGGCACGCGGGCAGCGCAAGCACCCCGAGGCACCGACAATCAAGGTGGACACGAAGAACATCCTCTTCATCGTCGGTGGTGCGTTCGTCGGCATCGAGAAGACGATTGCAAAGCGTCTCAGGAAGGGCAACGTCGCGATGGGCTTCGGCGCCGAGGTGCGCGGCAAGGACATCGAAAAGGAGTTCGACCGCCTCATCCACCAGGTAACCCCCGAGGATTTGATGGAGTACGGCATCATCCCCGAAATCATTGGGCGTCTGCCCGTCATCTGCACACTCGAGACCCTCGACGAGGACGCGCTCCTGCGCATCCTTACGGAACCGATCAACGCCCCCGTGCGCCAGTATGAGAAGCTGCTCGCGATGGACGGCGTCGAGCTCGTCTTCACCGAGGACGCCCTGCGCGCCGTCGCAAAGAAGGCGATCGAGCGTAAAACGGGCGCACGCAGCCTCAAGGGCATCATCGAAGAGGTCATGCTCGATGTTATGTTCGATATCCCGCGTGAGAGCGCCCCGCGCCGCGTCACCGTGACGAAGGAGTGCATCACAAAGGGCGCCGCACCGATTATTGAGAATGCAGCGGCGGGATGAGAAAGCACTTGAAAAATGCTGAAAAGTGTGGTATAGTGTTCGTAGAAGTCAACGATGGTCATTGACAACCAAAGAAAGAAATCCCCTGCGGCCGGTTACCGCAGGGGATTTTTCGCGTGACGAACAGTTCCACAGATCAGAGCACGTCAAATGCGACATCACCACTCCGCATGTGTGCCGTCATAATTCTTCCATTTCGGATTCGTCCAGACAAGCCCCTCTGCGGATACTTTTTTAACCAGTTCTTCGTTGATAACCAGCCCAAGGCCCGGCAATGTCGGAAGGTCGACAAAGCCGTCCTTATATTGGAATACTTCCTTATCCTCAACGAAGTCCAAGAGGTCAAAGCCCTTGTTGTAGTGGATTCCAAGACTTTGCTCTTGGATGAAGACATTGGGGGAACAGGCGTCGATCTGAAGTGTCGCCGCGAGTGCGATCGGGCCATAGGGTGCATGCGGCGCCGCCGCCATATCGAACGATTCTGCCGTCGCAATGATCTTGCGCGTTTCCAAGATGCCACCCGCCAATGCGACATCCGGCTGAATGATGTCGATAATACCGGCGCAGAAAAGATTCTTGTACGCCCAACGACCGCAAAGTCGTTCACCGGTTGCAAGAGGTGTTGCGACATGTTGTGCAACCTCACGGAACGCTTCTTCGTTCTCCGGAAGAACAACCTCCTCCAAAAACATGAGGTGGTAGGGTTCCAACGCCGCCGCCAGAACTTTTGCCATCGGTTTGTGTACGCGCCCATGAAAATCGACGGCAATACCGAATCCTGCTCCAAGCTCCTTGCGTATCGAGGCAACGCGGTCGACGACAGCCTGCACCTTTTCATAGGAGTCGATATAGTGCAGTTCCTCTGTCGCATTCATTTTCACGGCATCAAAACCACGGTTCTTGCGGTCAATAGCCTCGCGCACCACATCGTCGGGGCGATCACCGCCAATCCACGAATAGACCTTGATCCGGTCACGTGCGCGCCCGCCCAAGAGTTCATAGACGGGAACATTCAGCGCCTTCCCCTTAATATCCCACAACGCCATTTCGATTCCGGAAACAATTGTCGCATTGATGGGACCTCCGCGGAAGAACGATTTATACAGTTCCTGCCACAGTGTTTCGATGGCAAAGGCATCGCGGCCAATAAGGGACTCAGCCATTTCTTTTGCCCCGGCAACAACGGTCTCCGTCTTTGTGCCGGAGATCATTTCACCCCACCCCTCGATGCCCTCATCCGTCACCAGCTTGATGAAAATCCATCGGGGTTTTACACGGTAGATTTCAAATGAACTAATTTTCATCGTGGATTCCTCCTCGCGTTATGCAGACTTTTCGGCCTCAGCTTCCTGTGCCACACGTTTCATACGTTTTTCCACATAGACCCAAACACCGATGAGCACGGCGAACAGGAGTGGAACACAGACCATAGGGTTGCTCGTAAACGCCGTATAGACCAGATAGCTGACTGTCAGGCTCGTTGCAGCAAAGGACGAGATGCCTCCGCTTGCCGACAGATCGATGCCCGTCGTCGTCGCGAGCTGTGTCAAAACAGGAGATGTCGCTGTGCCGGCGAGCAGAATCGCCGCCATACAGATCAAACTGATGAGCAGACTGCGGAACAGATTTCCACGGCAGAGCGCAACGACCATCGCAACGCGGAACGGCACAACAGCAAGATCCGCAAAAGGGAGCACGCGATTGCCGGGAAGTATCGCCGCCATAAAGATCGTCAGGGGTATGACGAGGAGCGCCGTTGTAATGACAGTAGAATTTCCAACGACCACAGCAGCGTCCAAACCAATCAGGAACTTGCGCCCCTTGAACTTTTCTTTTGTCAGCTTTTTGGCAGCCTCCGAGATGGGCATCAGTCCCTCCATGAAGAGCGCAGTCATCTTCGGAATCAGGATCATGACAGCCGCCATATTGACGCCGAGCTCAAAGATCTTGGTCACGGGATATTCGGCGAGAATACCGATACCGCTTCCGAGAATCAGCCCCATAAAAATCGGCTCGCCGAAGAAGCCAAGATACTTTTGCGTATCCTTAACCGAGAAATCAATTTGATTAATGCCGGGGATCTTGTCAATCAGGCGGTTCAGCGGAGCCGCGATGACGACGGACGAGAGTGCTGACATCGTTGGCAGCGATACACCCGGAATGCCGAAGTACTTTTCGACATACGGCGCCGTCCAGTCGGCAAGCTTAAAGGAGATGACCGCCATGATGACGGAGGCGCCAAGACCGATGAATACATTGTCCGTCACAAAGTACGCCATAATCCCCACGATTGCCATGTGATGATAGTTCCAAATATCTACATCCAGCGTATTCGTCAGTTTGAATACCAAGAGAACAACATTTGTCAGCAATATCCCGAAAATCAGCAGCGGGATGATGGGAGAGGACCATGTTACCGCCGCAATGGCGCCCCATCCGACATCCAAGATGTCGAGATGAATACCAAAGTTCTCAACCATTGCCTTAGCAGCGGGACCAAGGTTACTGGACAGGAGATTGATGACGAGCTTGATGCCGGCGAAGCCGATTGCAATGGTAAGGCCTGCGCGGAATGCCTTGAGCAGTTTAACACGAAAGAGCAGCCCGATGATGGTGATGATGATGGGAAGCAAAACAATCGGACCTGCACTTAAAAGCGCATTGAATACAGCATATACCAAGTCCATTTAGAACCTTCCTCCTTCTATGCAGTGTCCATGAATTTCTATTTCAGGTGATCCAGTATTTCCTGCATTGCCTCCTCTTCTCCGACACCGGTCAAGAGGGCGATCGCACTGACCACAGGAATGTTCACATCCCCACCCGTAAACATGCCGGATGTCACGAGGAGATCGTAGTCCGACGCCTTTGACTCAACTTCCAGAAGCTTGCACTGATTTACCGATACATCCAGCCCGACGTCCTCGCACGCTTCGCGAATCTTTGATGCCACGACGGTTGAGGTGGCGATGCCATTTCCACATGCAACGAGTACTCTCTTCATTTTTTTGCTCCTTTACTGTACGTATATCTTACTGCCCTCTGGCGACTAGCCGAGATAGTGCGCTATCACCTGATAGGCGTCCTTGGTATCGACACTGGTGAGCATGCGCTTCAAATCATTCTGCTGCTTGACCAGAGCAATCACCTTTTGAAGCATGTCAATCTGACCGTGTGCTTCTTTCAATGCCAGCATGATGATAATGGAAACGGGAACATCACGACCGGGATCGTCCATCGCTTGAAAGATCACAGGATCATCCAGAAGTCCTACGGCAATGGCATCCTGATTCACATGTGCACAGTCTGTATGCGGAACCGCAACATTGATCTGCCCTGTGGACAGTCCGGTCGGATAGATCTCCTCCCGCTTTAAGATGCCGTCTGCATAGCTCTCTTTCACATAGCCTGTCGCCTGCAGATGATCTGCAAGCTCTGTCAGCACCTCCTGCTTGCTCTTCCCCTGCGTTGAGATACGCATGATCATACCCTCATGAAAGCCCTTCAACATGGTCATCCGTCAACTCCTTCCATTTGCATTGCAAACTCCTCCAATGACCGCTGCATGCCGGCGATATTCCCTCCCGCAATATCCTCCTTGCGGAACAGACCTGACGCAATGCCGACATAGGAAGCCCCCACATGGAGATATTCTGCGATATTCCCTGCATGAATGCCGCCTACTGCCATGAGCGGAAGTGGCCCGAATGGCGCCTGAATATCTTGAAAATATTTGCTCCCTACGGTTCCGGCGGGAAAGATTTTGATGATATCTGCGCCATCCTTCACGCATTGATGAACCTCACTCGGCGAAAGCGCCCCAGGAACGCTGATGACTTGGTGATGTCTGCAATAGTCCAGCATATCACGTGAAAACAAGCTCGGTGCCAGAACAAAATCAACGCCTGCTTCGACGACATCCTGAAGATCCTCTGCCGACAACACGGTGCCGGCACCGACGGCAATGCGATCGCCAAACTTGTCGACGATGCGGCGGATGATATCTTTGGCATCCGGATGATTGAGCGTAATCTCTACTGCCGAGATCACGCTTCCGCACAATACCGCGACGGCAGTCTCCACCTGCGCGTAGTCATAGCCGCGCAGGATGGCTGTGATCTTCGAAAACTCCTCCACAGATTGTTTCATCGAGGGACCTCCATAAAAAAATAGATGCAAATGCTTGCACCTATTTTAATTCGCAAAAACTATGCCAAAAAACGGCTAATTTTGTTTTTTTGCTAAGATTGCATATATCTCACCGGGCGATGCAGCCTCTTTCAGATGCTGTAAATCCTTTTTATCCGTAATGATGTGATAAAATGCGTCGATATATTTTTGATCATTTTCGCGCAGTGCCAGAAGGAACACTAAATCAACCATAAAATTATGTTCCCACAGAACCGGCCGTTCCAAACTGGCCACCGCAATTGCCGGACGATGAACAAACTCTGCGCTGCCATGCGGGATCCCGATGCCTCCGCTCAGATAGGTCGCTCCAGTGCTTTCTCTCTTATAGGCGCTTAGCAGAAACTCCGTATCTACAGCCCCCTGTGCCTGCAAGAGGCCTGCGAGATGATCGATGATCTGGGTCTTATCCGAAAGCCTCAGGCTGCATACAATGCAGCGTTCATCAACAACATCCGCCAAAGATGCCGAACCATCGATCTCCTCCTCCAAGATCTGATGCAGGCGTGCCATACCATTGCCTGAAAAGATCTCCTGTGCGGAGATAAACGGTGCTCTCGTTCCAATCGGCTTCATATTGCCGACCGATGCCAAAACCCGATAGGAGCTTCTGATTTTAGCGATCTCCGTTTTCATGTGTGCGGCGTCCAATGTACCAATCGTAAATGTCTGAACCCCCTGCAAGAGACGCCCTTCGCTGCCTTGAACAATGTATTCGAGCAAGCGCCGTGCTGTTCCTTCTCCCGTGATGCAGACGAACAGCAATGCAGGAAGCCGACGGGTGGCTGTGCTCTCCTGTCCGCCGAATTTATCCATGCGCAGGGCTCCCGCGATTTCATCCAGACTGACTGTGGTGAGTGCCGCACGCCGTACCGCCTCCAGTACCATCGCCGTGTCTACCCGATCCACACACGCTGTCTGAATGCCCGTCCGCGCTGTGACGCGCTCGGCCAGCGTCGTCAGCGAACCAATATCGACCAGCAGCAGACAGCCCTTACCCGCATCGACCTCCTCGATGACTTGGATGACCTTCTCAAGCATATTTTCCTGCGATTCGCTGAAGTCCATATCTATCCCGATGGCATAGTTCATGTTCAACAGGCGATTCGCGACCTCCGCCATCGCCGACGCAACGCGGCCATGACTCAGGACGATCACACGAACCTGCGGCTCTTCCTGCACATCTGCATGCGAGAATGTATAGAGATACATCGCCATCATGCCGATCTCCTCCGGCGGCAGATCCAGATCCAGTTTCTCCCCGATATCGCGCGCGAGGATGCACGCGACCTCATACTCACGCTGATAGCGCGTGCTGATATCATGTACATCCAAGGCGAGTTTCCAATAAACGCCGCGGTTCATTCGATCCGTAAAGGTACTCAGGTGAATTGCCAAAAAATAGTAGAGATTCTGCTGAAGATCCGGGAGATAGACGCGCGCTTTTTCAACGGCCTCGCGTACAACTCTCACCATACGGGCATCCATAATGGAGCAGAGATCCTCCATCGTTTGATGCATGCTCTCCTTTGGCCACACATATTCCTTGATCTTCTCTTTGATTTTGCGCTGCAAAATTTCATTGATCTTCGCGCTGTCCAGACCAATGCGCCGCAGTTCCAACACATCGCCCTCGATCGTGTGATAGATCGTGTCGAGTTGTTTGGAAACGGCGGGGAGGTCACCCTGCGCTGCTTTGTCGATGATGAGCGGCTGTTGTACGTATGCCTTGATTTCTTCATCCTGTTTTTTCGAGATACGGGCGAGCGCATCATACTTTGCCAGATTACTGATGCGAACGGTGACCTCCTCCCGGCCCTTCGATACAGACCGCAGAAAGGCATTCGCACATGCGACGCGGATGTCGCTGAGAAGCTGTCCGATATTTCCGGGGCACGGGTATCGCAGCAGATATCGCAGCACCTTCTCATCGACGCGGATCACCCGCTGCGTCTGAACCGCCTCTGCAAGAAAGAATCGTCGCACCATGGCATAGCGCTCCGCTATGGGGCGCTCCGACAGCGCGGGCAGGTCGATCATCATGGGGATTCTTCTGCGGAACGTCAGCAGCAGAGAGGACTCGATATTTTCCGTTGTGGCAGCAATAATACGGACATTGACCTTGATGCTTCGCGTATCGCCAAGCCGACGAAATTCCCCTTTGTCCAGTATCGAGAACAGGATTTCTTGTCCCTCACTTGGAAGGCGATGTACCTCATCCAAAAACAAAATCCCATGATCCGCCGACTCTATCAGCCCCGGCTTATCCGATGCTGCCCCACTAAACGCTCCTTTGCGATAGCCGAAAAGCTGTGATAGCAGGAGCTGAGGATTGTCCGCGTAGTCCGCACAATTAAACACGATAAATTTTGCGTCTGCCTCGATCACGTGTTGTTCCTTCGCAAAGGCATACATACGCTTTGCCAAATAGCTCTTGCCGACGCCGGAGGATCCAGTGATCAGGGTATGAAGCCCATTCGGCGGATAGAGAATCGCGGCTTTCGCTTGATTGATCTGGACTTGCAGCCCTTTCTCCTGCCCAATCATGCTTCGGAACGCCTTTGAATCCTCCTGTTCGGAAGCAGATGGCGAAGATATGTCCGTCGGCTCGCGTGCCCCGATCTCCTCAGAAGACACGTCTTTTGTCTTTGTAAGCTCCCTTCGAATCGAGGCCGCGGCATAGCGTGAAACTCTGTATCCGGCGTCCTGCAAGGCGGCGGAGAAGGCTCGTTCCGATAAGTGTGGCTCCGCCTGCAAAATCCGACGCACATCGTCAAGGATGGCGTCATTGCGGCGCAGACGATAGCTTGCAATGTTCGCTTCCCTGCGCAGCAGGACGACCCGTTCGCGGCGAATGCCAAGTTTTACTGCAAGCTCCTCGTCCGTGAAAGGATTTTTTCGATCCTCTCCCGCAAGTATTACCAGCATTTCTTTTCGTATGGATTCCGCATCCCTGCTTTTTTGCTGATTTTTCATACATACCCCTCTTCGAAGGAACTTGGTTCTGTATAATACCGTTAGAGAATCGTCTTTGTCATTATAAACTGTTTCATTTCAACCGTAAAGATATAAAAAGAGGGGCTGTTGCACGAGTCAAAACGACTTCGTGCAACAGCCCCTCTTTTTCGTATATCCGTTTTACTTCAAATACTGCTCGAATGCCATGAAGTGATCGAGCTGTTTCTGGAGCTCCGCCTT
Source organism: Selenomonas sp. oral taxon 138 str. F0429 (assembly GCF_000318175.2). Classification (NCBI taxonomy): domain Bacteria; kingdom Bacillati; phylum Bacillota; class Negativicutes; order Selenomonadales; family Selenomonadaceae; genus Selenomonas; species Selenomonas sp. oral taxon 138. The sequence goes on from NZ_KB290939.1 coordinate 8,901, forward strand.
GGTCTCGTCGACGCCGAGCACCCACGGTGCTTGGAAGTTCATCTTCTCGACCTCGGTCTTGTACTCGGGATTCTCCTTGACAACCTTCTGAATTGCAGCATTCAGTTTCGCAACGATCGCGGGATCGGTTCCCTTCGGCGCGAGGATAACGTAGAAGGTGTCGACGGAGAGATTCTTATAGGTCTCGCTCGCGGACGGGATATCCGGCAGGAGCTTCGAACGCTCGGAGAGGAGAGTACCGAGGCTGCGGAGCTGTCCGCTCTCGATGTACTCCTTTGCGGCACTGTACGGGATGGAGGTCGCGTCAACGTGACCGCCGAGCAGCGCCGTCAGACGATTCGACGCATCACCCGTATCGACGACATTGAACTTCGCACCGACTTCCTTATCCATGATAACGGAGGCGATGTAGACGCCGCCGCCCATCGAAACACCGTACTTGATCGTGCCCGGTGCCGCCTTGGAGGCATTTACGAGCTCCTCAAGGCTATTGTACGGCGAATCCGCACGCACGACGATGTTCTCGCCCGCCTGCTTGCCATAGAGCGCCACCGGTTCAAACGCCTCAAAGCTGAAATCCGAGAGCCCCGTTGCCTTGTTGCCGAGAAGAGCCGCTGAGTTCGTCGCAATGATCGTATAGCCGTCCTTGTCGCCGTCCTTGTTCTGCTCAAGCGCGATAGAGCCGTTCGCGCCCGTTACGTTGTTCGGCACGACAGACTGCCCGAGTTCCTTCTCGAGGAGACGCGCCAATAGGCGTGCGTTATAGTCTGTATCGCCGCCTGCTCCATGCGTAACGATGAGGTTGATCGGCTTGTCCGGGTAGGCGGAGGCATCCTTCTTCGTGCCGTCATCGCCTCCGCCGCAGCCCGCTGCGAACGCCATGCACGTTCCAAGCGCGATCATCGAGAGCCATTTCTTCATTTTCATGTTCTTCTCCTCTTTCTCTAAAAAATCACTTCTCTGCCGCTGCGGCCTCGACCTGCGCCAGCTTCTTCGCCTCACGTCGGTTCATGACGAAGGAGAAGATGAGCGCTGCAACTGCCACGAGGGTCAGAAATGCCGCGATTGGATGATCGAGCAGCCCCTCACCGGAGACTTGCAGCTGAGCAACGCGCCGGAAGTTCATCTCAAATATGGGACCGAGAATGATCCCCATGATGACGGGCACGCTCGGAATCCCGACCTTTACCATGCCGTAACCGATGAGGCCGAACGCCATGATGCAGTATACGTCAAAGATGCGGTTGCTGTTGCCGAATGCACCGATGGCACAGAGCACCATGATGATCGGCAGGAGATACTGTTTTGGCACGGTCAGCACGCGAATGAAGATACGGATGCCGAAGAGTTCGATGAAAAGCATCACAATCGCCGAAATAAAGAGCGCGACAAATAATCCGTACATGACGACGCCGCTTTTCTCGAAGATCAGTGGCCCCGGCGCGATGTTGTGTACCATGAGTCCGCCAAGCAGGATCGCCGTGACCGCATCGCCCGGGATTCCGAGCGTCAGGAGCGGGATGAGTGCGCCGCCGATGCCCGCGTTGTTCGCCGTCTCCGAAGCAACGATGCCGTCGATGATACCCGTACCGTACTTCTCAGGGTACTTCGATTGATTCTTCGCCGCCGTGTAGGCGAGCATCCCCGAAATCGCGCCGCCGATGCCCGGCAGGATGCCGATAATGCAGCCGATGACAGAGGAGCGCAACGCATTCCACTTCTGACCGAAGAACTCCGCGAGGGTAAATCCGAACCCCTTGATCTTGACATTGGTCTCGACGCGCATATCCTGTTTCTTGCGGACATCCTCCGCAGCCTTTGCGACCTCCGTGATGGCAAAGAGCCCGATGAGGATGGTAAGCAGAGCGAAGCCCGAGGTCAGTTCTCCCACGCCAAAGGTAAACCGCTTCATGGAGTCGACGGGGGAAAGCCCTACCGTTGCAATCATCAGCCCAAAGAATGCGCCCATCAACCCCTTTACGAGGTCGCGTCCCGCAAGGCTGATGACGAGTGCAAGCGCACATGCCGCCACAGCGCAGTACTCAAACGCACCAAACTGGATCGCGACACTCGCGAGTGCCGGAGAGATCGTAACGAGCATGATAAGGCCGAAGATTGTCCCGACAAAGGAGAAGACGACGCCGACACCGAGCGCCTTACCTGCCTCCCCCTTCGCCGCGAGCGGCGCACCGTCGAAGGTGGTCGCAATGGAGGACGGTGTACCAGGGATGTTGAGCAGAATCGCCGCAACGAGTCCGCCCGAGATGCCGCCCACGTAGAGCGCAATGAGGGTCGAAAGCCCCTGCACCGAAGTCATCGTATATGTGACGGGGAGAAACATGATGACCGCAAGGGTCGCTGTGAGCCCGGGCACCGCGCCGAAGATGATACCGACGAATACGCCGATGACGATGAAAACGAGGGTAATCGGGTCAGCGAGGACACTCATCGTCCCCTGAACGAGCAGTGAAAGATCCATAATCGTGTCCTCCTCTCACTTCAATATGCCTGGGGGCAGCATAACCATCAGATACTTTGTAAAGACAAAGTAGAGACTGACGGAAAAGAATACGGCAAGTCCGCCCGCAATCGTGTGCATCCGCTTCGTTCGCTTCTCGGGCGGTGTGAGCACCCAAACCTGCAGATAGACGTACAAGATACTCATGATAATGAATCCGACAAGCTTCATAAGTGCCGCGTAGAGAATCAGCAGGCAAAAGGTACATACGACCTCGCGTCGCTCCTTGAGCCGTGCAAGAAATCCAAGACGCGCCTCCTCATCCTGTTCACTCTTCTTCCGCATAGCGAGAATACTGCGCAGAATGAGAAGGATACTCAGGACGAGCATCGCAACGCCCCAGAGACGCGGAACTGTCTGCGCCGTCACTCCGGCCGTCGCTCCGCCGAACACCTTGATCCCGGATGTCTGCATGAGATAGAACGCGGAGAACGCGGCGGCAACGATGCCGGTCAGCAAATCCTTCATGTTCGCTCACTCCTTACAGAACTTTCTTGTAGATATACCGTATATCGTCAAGAGACAGTTCCTTGCAGTTGTTGACGAGAAGACGCGTCTGCTGACTGCCCGCCGTGACGAGGAAGTCGATGTCCTCGGGCTGTACGCCAAATTCCTCAAGGCTTGTCGGGATCTCAGTATCGCGTACGATTGCGGCAATCTCAGCAATGATATAATCCGCCTTCTCCTCCACACTCTTTCCCGCGAGTTCGGGGAACACGGCATCGCAGAGCTCTGCAAGACGCTCTGCACACGCATCCTTGTTGAACTCCATGACGTGCGCAAAGAGGATGGCGTTTGAAACGCCGTGTGCAATGTGGTACTTGCCGCCAAGTGGATAGGACAGTGCGTGCACCGCCGTCGTACCCGAGCCCGTAATGGCGATGCCGCCATAGTATGCCCCGAGCAGCATCTCCTGCTTTGCCGCGAGATCACCTGCCGTAGAAAACGCTCTGCGGATATTGTGGAAGATCTTGCGTGCGCCCTCCTTCGCGTACGGGTCGCTGAGCATGGTCGCCTTCTTCGAGGTGTAGCACTCTACGCAGTGTGCGAGCGCGTCAACGCCCGTTGCCGCGATAATCTTCGGCGGCAGCTTTGCAATCATCTGCACGTCGAGGATGACGTAGTCCGAGATCATACAGTTGTTGACAATGCCCTTCTTTGACTCCTCCTCGGGAATTGCGACGATAGCGTTGCAGGTCGCCTCCGAGCCTGTGCCGCAGGTGGTCGGAACCATGACGCTCTTCACCTGCTTCTGTGCGCGCGTGGCATCGGAGAGCAGGTCGCGCAGCGTGTAATCCGCGCCGATGAGGATGCTCGCGAGCTTCGCCGCGTCCATGACGCTGCCGCCGCCAAGTCCGACGATGAGATCGGGACGGTCTGCCGCCACCTCGCGCAGGACGCGTTCGATGTCGCTGACGGCAGGCTCCGCCGTGAGATCATCCACGATCTTCAGCGTCCCCTCCTCTGCGCAGATTTTCTCAATGCCTGCACTCAGGCCAAAGCTGCGAATCCCCTTGTCCGTGAACACAAGAATGTTCTTTGCATGCTCCCTGCGGATGATGTCGCGGAGCTTTTCAATACTTCCCTCACCGGCGTAAATAACAGCCGGTACTGTAATCTGATGTGCATTCATGGAATTACCTCCTCATCACGCATTCCACCGCGCATGCTCGTATGCCTTTGGATTGCAGACCTTCGCCCATTTCTCCCCGCGGATCACGGCGAGGACGCCCTCTGCGGCGAGTGTTGCAACGCCGACTGCCGCCTCGCGCGTCTGCCCCGCCATGTGCGGCGAGACGACGATGTTGTCGTGCGCGAAGATTGGATCGTTTGGATCGATCGGCTCGTGTACGACGACATCCGTGCCCGCGCTGTGGATCCAGTTCTCATCGAGCGCACGCCCGAGCGCCTCCTCGTCCACGATGCCGCCGCGCGCACAGTTGATCAGGATGCCGTCGCTCTTCATCATGCGCAGCTGCGCCTCGCCGATCATATTGCGCGTCGCCTCTGTGAGCGGCGTATGGATGGATACAACGTCAGCCTCTCTGAGAATGTCCTCCATCTCCGTGCGGTAGCCGTAGCCGCGCGCCTCGATCCGCTCTGCGGGTACATAGGGATCGTAGACGAGCACCTTCATGCCGATGCCCGCCGCCATCTCCGCAAACACGCTGCCGATGGCACCCGAGCCGATGAGTCCGAGGGTCCGCCCCCTCAGCTCATACGCCTTGTAGGAGCTGCGAATCGCAAAGTTCCCCTTGCGCATCTCGCGGTCGCTGCGAATGAGATCCTTCGCACAGGCGAACATCATCGCCATCGCATGCTCGGCGACGGAGCGTGTATTCGCCCCCGGCGCGATGACGACGGGGATGCCGAGCTCCGTTGCCGCCGTGACGTCCACATCGTCGACGCCGACACCGGGACGCCCGATCGCCTTGAGGTTCGGGCACTGCTCCATGGTCACGCGATCAATCGAGCCGATGCGGATGATGACACCGTCCGCGTCACGCAGTTCCGGCAGCATATCCTTCGGCTCACCCGAGTCCGTGATGACGATGTCCACGCCCGCGTCCTCGAGCACCTTCATTCCTGCATCATGCAGGCGATGCGAGATGACGATCTTTACCTTCTTCTCCATATGTTCACCCCCTCAGTAGAGTTTCAGCACTTCCTCGAGTGCCTTTAGAATCTTCGGGTCCGTGCAGTTCGACGGCTGACGCGCGGGGCCGACCGGCGTGCCGCGCATATTGACCGCGCATTTCACAACGGAGTTCGGGTTGCCCATCTGCATGACGTTGCGGAATGCGCGGATTTTCTTCTGCGCCTCGTTTGCCGCTGCGATGTCACCGCTCGCCCAGAGGTCGTAGATGCTGACCATGAGCTCGGGGAAGACGTTCGAGCAGCCCGAGATCGCGCCTGTGCCGCCCGCCATGAGCGTCCACAGGATGAGCGAGTCGCTGCCCGCGAGCACCTGCACATCCGGCTCCGTGTTCTCGATATACTTCAGCGTGTTGTCAAAGTTGCCGCTCGAGTCCTTGATGCCGATGATATTCTTGTGTACAAGCAGACGTTTCACCGTTGCGGGCGCAATGCTGTTGCCCGCACGTGCGGGAATGTTGTAAAGCAGGACAGGCAGCTGTACCGCCGCTGCCACCGCACTGAAATGCTCGTAGAGCTCATCCTGCGAGGCAGCGACGAAATACGGCGTGATGACGGAGAGGCAGTCGACCCCCAGATCCTCCACGCGCTTTGAAAATTCGATGGTCTCCTTTGTCGTCACACAGCCCGTACCCGCGTAGACAGGTACGCGCCCGTTGACCGCCTGCACCGCCGCGCGGATGATCTCGAGTTTCTCCTCCTGCGAGAACGCATAGAATTCGCCGTTCGTGCCGAGTGGGAAGATACCGTCTACGCCCGCTGCAATCAGGCGGTCGATGAACTCCGCATACACGGAGGGGTTGAATTTCTCATCTGCGGTCAGCGCCGTGACAACAGGGGTAATGAGTCCCTTTGCTTCAAACATCATCATCTCTCCTATTCTGCAAGTTCGTTTGCAAACTTCACCTTTGCCATCTGCGCCGCCAGTTTCAGCGCCTCACACATGCTGTTCTCGCTCGCCTTGCCCGTGCCCGCGACGGGGAACGCCGTGCCGTGGTCGACCGAGGTACGGATGCATGGGAGACCGACGGTGACGTTGACGCCGCTGTCAAAGCCGAGCACCTTGATTGGGATGTGCCCCTGATCGTGGTACATGACGACGACGATGTCGAACTCATTGAGGTTTGCCGCACGGTGGAAAACGCTGTCGGGCGGCACAGGTCCCGTAACGTTCCATCCCTTTGCCTGTGCCTCACGGACGGCAGGCACGATCTCGCGGTCGTCCTCATCGCCAAAGAGCCCGCCCTCACCGCAGTGCGGGTTGAGCCCCGCGACAGCAATGCGGGGTTGCTCAATCCCCATCAGCTGCAGGGTCTCCTGCGCGAGTGCAATCACATCGGCGATCCGCTCCTTCTTCACCCTGCCCGGCACGTCATGCAGCGCGATGTGTGTGGTCACGTGGATGACGCGCAGCTTTGGGCTCGTGAGCATCATGGAGTATTTCGTCTGTCCCATGAGGCTGCCGAGGATCTCCGTATGTCCCGGATAGTTCAGACCGCCGAGATGGAGTGCCTCCTTATTCAGCGGCGCGGTGACAATCGCATGAATCGAGCGCTGCATCGCATCCGCGCAGGCGCGCTCGATATACTCGTACGCCGCGCGTCCCGCACGTCCATCCACCTGTGCAAAGGGGAGGTCAGCGGGGAGGTTCGCAAGATCGACAACGTCGATTGTCCCCTCCTCATAGTGCCCGTCTGCAGGCCTCTCCACCGCATGACAGTGTACCTTTGCGCCGACAATATGCACGGCGCGTTCCATCATCTTCGCATCCCCGTAGACGAGCGGGCGAGCGATACGGTATATTTCCGCATCCGCGAGTGCCTTGACGATGACCTCGGGTCCGACCCCTGCCGCATCGCCCATTGTGATTCCAAGAATCGGACGCAACATAGTTTCCTCCCTCATTCTTACAAATTCCGAATCGTATGAACCGCTCGCACGAAGGTCTCCACCTCCCCGAACGCCCCCGCCTTTGTCACGACAAAGACGGATGCCGCACCCTGCCCCCGCAGGATACCGAGCGGAACGCCCGGCTCGATCTCGCGCAGGATATCGATGCTGTGAACGCCGAGTGCCCGACAGATATGCACTGCCGTGTCTCCGCCCGTCAACACAAGTCCCGCGACCTCATTCAGATTGGTTCGTCCAAGCACATCGGCAAAGAGTTGGGCGATCCGCTCGCTGACTTCCTTGCCTGAGAGCCCGTATGCCTTTCCTGCTGCGACCGCCTGTCGCACCTCTGCATCCGTCTGCGCCGAGGTAATGAGCGTGTCGCGCCCCGTATGCAGCAGATCGCCCAACATATGAGCGTAATGCGCCGGTGCATCCGCATCTGTGAGCGCTCGCTCGACATCAATCCGCAGCTCTGCCACATCCGCCGTTTCCTTGAGCCGCCGAACCTGCGCCTGCGTCGTATGGCTCACACTGCCCGCGCAGACGATGACCGCCCCCGTACGCCGTGCCGTCTCATGGCGAGCCGTCCCGGTCCAGCCGTAAAACGCAGGAAGATGATCGGCAAGACCTGCAGACCCAACCCAGAGGATATTGCACACATCCCGAAGCGCCTCCATGAGATCGGCAAAGTTTCGCTCCTCGACGATGTCTGAGACGATCCAACGTATGCCTTTCCCGCGCAGCCGCCTGAGCTCCGCCGCGATTTCTGCTGCTCCCGTACGCACCGTCTGATAGTCAAGCACACCGATTGGAATATCCGATGCCTGCCTTGCGAGAATGGAGGGGATATAGGACTCCCGCACGGGTGTTTTCGGCGCATGGGCGATCTCCGTAAGATCAAGGGGGACACCGTCCATCAGGTGATGCCCGCCCAATGTTGTGCGCCGAATGCGCGGGTAGGCAGGTGCAATGATGACGAGATCGGGTGCAAATACGTCCGCTGCCGCCCGAATCTCCGCCCCGATATTGCCGCGCAGCGTCGAGTCAATCTTCTTGAACACACTCTGCGGCCGCAGCTCACGTATACGAGAGCAGATCATGTGCACCTTCTCATATGCCGCCGCCGCATCGAGATCACGGCTGTCCGAATCGGCAACGACAACCCCCTCTGCCTCCATGCCCTCCCCCATGCCGTGCGTGAGATCCATCTTGACGGAGGCGCGAATATTTCGTTTGGCAAACTGGAGCGCCGTATCGTTGGCACCGGTCAGATCATCCGCTATGACTGCCAGTTTGATCATTTCATCACCTTTTTCCATCCTATTTTGTCTCTGCTCATAAACAATGCAAGAACCGTGCCAAGCAGTCCCTGTATTCCAAAAAAGGTGCTCATCTCCACGTATTTCCTCAAAAAAACAAAGCAGAGAAACATGCTTGTTTCCCTGCTTCATTTCCAACATCTCTCTGCGCTTGTTGCTTTTTGCAACACTTTGTTGCGTCACGCGCTATTTCATATTTTTCATGCGCCGCCACAAGGTTGTACGATGGACGCCCAGACGCTTTGCCGCACGACTGAGATTGTAATGCTCCTCCGCAAGAATGCGTTGCAGGACATCGCCCTCTTCTTCCGTATGCGGCTGTGTACCGGACAGCTCCTCGCGGTCATCCTCCTCCGCTCGCCGCACATCTGCCGCTGTGATCTCCGTCCCGTCTGCAAGCAGCATAAGACGCTCCATCATGTTCTGTAGCTGGCGGATGTTGCCCGGCCATGGACGTATGCAAAGGAGCTCAACGGCTTCGTCCGAGATGCCCGTTATCTCCCCGTTCAGATGGGCAAGACGCCGCATGAGGCTCCGTACCAGAAGCGGAATGTCGGCACGGCGTTCGGCGAGCGCGGGCATGTGGATGCGCAGAATGTTCAGGCGGTAGTATAGGTCACTGCGAAACGTCCCCGCTTCTACCATGCGGGCGAGATTCTGATTCGTCGCCGCAATGACACGCACGTCGATGGGTACAATGCTCTCTCCGCCGATCGGCATAACCTCACGCTCCTGCAGGACGCGCAGTAGTCGGGTCTGGAGGAGTTCCGGCATCTCGCCGATCTCGTCGAGAAAAATCGTGCCGCCGTGTGCCAGCTCGAAAAGCCCCTGCCGGCCGCCCTTGCGCGCGCCTGTAAAGGCTCCCTCCACATAGCCGAAGAGCTCCGACTCAAGGAGGTTTTCGGGCAGTGCCGCACAGTTGACGGCAAGAAAGGGCCGCGCTTTGCGCCGGCTGCGATTGTGGATGCCCTGCGCAAGCATCTCCTTTCCCGTGCCTGATTCGCCCGTGATGAGCACGGTCGAATCCGTCCGCGCGTATTTCTCCGCCTTATGCTTCATCGTCTGACAGGAGGCTGAAACACCCTCGATGTCCTCCATGTGCCATTTCGCAACAAGCGCGCGATCTGCAAGTTTCTTGCGGATCGCGCGCTCGATCCGCTGCACCTCCGAGATGCTCTGCACGCGATAGATGCTCCCGTAGGCTGCACCGCGCACCGTAACAGGCGTGCGCTTGACAATGTATTGCTTTTGATGGAGGTGCACAATACGTTCCTCATGTGTGTGCTGCGGACGTGCAATGTCTGCGCAGAGTGCCGTCAGTCTCCGTCCCATGACCTCATAGCGCGCCCGCTGAAAGATCCGCTCCGCTTCAGGGTTGAAGAGTGTGATCTCCCCCGCCGCATTCACCGCGACGATACCGTCCTGCGACTTATCTACGACACCACGCAGGAGATTCGTTTTCAACTCGTCCTGTCCGCGCGCAAAGGCAATAAGAGAGGCAGCACCGAGTGCTTGATGGATTGCCTGCAGCCCCGAGTCAATCGCCGTCGCACACATGCCACATGAGTGTGCAATGCGCACTGAGACTGCATCACCAACAATCACATCTACCCCTGCCGATACCCCGGCACGCAGTTTTTCCTCAGCTTCCTCCGCACTGTGGATCTCGATCGGCATCACCTCGATTGGCAGGAGATCAGAGAGTTCGGTACAGCCGTAGATCATGTTTGGAAAGCCGGAAACTCCAACATGCCGTACCGCCCCCGTTGTCTCCACCGTGCGGACAGCACGCAGGATGTCCGTAAGTGACACCTGTATGTGCACGACGGGTATATCCAAAAGCCGTTCCAGGAGCTCAGCCGTGCCGCCACGGCTCACAACGACTTCATAGCCCTCTGCGCCGCCGCGCGCCACGAGTGCCTCCGCCTCGCGCAGATCCGCCTCGACCACGGTGAAACGTTCCTCCTGTCCTCGAAATTGCTCCGCGATCACGCGCCGCACTTCCTCCGCAAGCCGCGAAATCGGCGCGACAACGAGAACCTGTGCCTGCAAGTTAGCCACCTCTCATCATCTTTCTATGCATTGCTCAATATCTCCGCCGCTTTGCCGAGGAGGGGATACCGAGCTGTTCACGGTACTTCATCACAGTACGGCGCGCCGCCGCGATGCCGCGTGCGGCGAGCAGCTCCGCAATGCGCGCGTCCGAGAGCGGGGCGTGCGCGTCCTCCGCCGCGATGATCGTGCGAATTGTCGCGCGCACCGCATCTGCGCTGAGCGCCCCGTTCTCCTCTGTACCGACCGCTGCGGAGAAGAAGTCCCGCAGCGGAACAAGGCCGCGCGGCAAATCGATGTATTTATGCGCGACGGCGCGGCTGACAGTGGACTCGTGCATGGATAGGGCATCCGCAACGGTCTGCATTGTGAGCGGTCGCAGTGCCCCTGTCCCATGCAGGACGAAATCCGTCTGCCGCCGCACAAGCTCCTCCGCAACGCGGCGCAGGGTCTCGCCCCGCTGCCCGATGCTGCGGATGAGTGCGCGTGCCGCATAGATGCGCTGTGCGATGTAGTCGCGCGTCTCCGCATCCATCTCCGCCGTATTCCGATAGAGACGGGAGACGCGTAGGCGCGGCAGCTGCTCGTTGCAGACAGCGATCTCAAATCGTCCGTCTGTCACCGTAAGCCGCACATCGGGGCGGATGTAAGCGGGCGCCTCCTTCCCATAGGCACTGCCGGGCTTGGGCGAGAACGTCCGCAGGATGTCGACAGCCGTCTGCACGTCGGCAAGTGTCGCGCCCTCCGCGCGTGCAATCGCACGATAACGTCCGTCCGCAACGGTGCGCAGATGCCGCTCAATCACGCTGCGCAGCAGCCCCTCATAGATGCCTGCCCGCTCTGCCTGCAGGCGCATGCACTCAGTGAGGTCACGTGCACCGATGCCCGCCGGCTCAAAGCTCTGCAAGATGCCGAGGACGCGCTCGACCTCTGCCTCATCCACACCTATCGCACGTGCCGCCTCGGCGAGCGGCACAACGAGATAGCCGCGCTCATCGAGCGAACCGACAAGGAAGACGGCGATCGCCTTCTCCGCGCGGTCGGCAAAGCGGACATCCACCTCGCGCAGGAGCTCCTCCTCGAGCGCGAGGGCAACCGGCGCAGAGAGCTCCCGCTGCTCGTGCGCAGTCTCCGCCTCATAGAAGTCATCAGCATCATAGGGCGCGGCGAAAAAATCCCGTTCCTCTGCAAGGGAGCGTTCCGCAGCCTCGTACGTGGAGGCCGACTCCTGCACAGGATCAGCGTCCTCCATCTCAAGGAGGGGATTCTCGAGAAAGGCGTGCTCAATCTCCTCCTGCAGCTCGGGTGTCGACAGCTGCAGGATGCGGATCGCCTGCTGCAGCTGCGCAGTCATCACGAGGCTCTGCGTCTGTTTGGTCTCCTGTGTCAGCCGCAATGACAGCCCTCCTTTCATCGTTCTGCACTATCCGCGCACGAAGTCGCCGTCTGCCTCCATGCGCCAGACCTCGTCAGCTGCTCCTGCGTGCGCCGCGAAGCGCAGGACATTCGGCGCGTCGCTTCTCTCGTAGAACGCTCTCGCGTCCTCCACCGAAAGCCCGCCCTGTACCTTGCGGGCGGTGAGACGGTCACGCAGGAGTTCAGGCGACACGTCGATGCGGAGGGTGTAGTCGGCGAGGGCATGCAGATTGCACCACGGCTCCTCATCGAGCAGCAGCCAGTTCCCCTCGACGAGGAGAATGGGTGCATCCACTGTAAGCGCATCGGGACGCGGGTCGTGAATGCGGCGGTCATAGACGGGGAACTGCGTTCTGCCCTCCTTTGCCGCGCGGAGCTTTTCCGCAAGCAGCGCCACGTCGAAGGTCTCGGGCGCACCCTTGATGTTTTTCAGCGGAATCTCCGCGCCGTCCCGCAGAATCGTATGCGCGGCAAGATAACTGTTCGGGTAGTGAAAGCCATCCATCCCAAGCGCCTGTGCGGGTGTCAGCGCCGCGCGAGTGCGCGTCAGCTCCTCGAGAAATTGAAGGAGGGTAGATTTGCCCGTCGCGGGCGGCGCAGCAAGAAACACGAGGATGCAGCGTCCCGCTTTCCGCTGCATCTCTGTGAGGCGACGCAGCAGCGGCAGAAACAGCCCCTCCACCGTATCGGCGTTGTAGCGGATCTTCTGCGGCAGACCGTTCACCGTCATATCATAGGTTTGCCATTGCTTTTCATTCACTGCAATCCCACCTTTATTTGTTATTGTAGCAGAAAAAAGAGCACTCCTCAAACGCGATGTTTGCGGCGTGCTCTCTCTATTTCTCTTTAGTCCTTCATGCGCGGCACGGTCATGGTGCCGAAGGTATGCTCCTTGCGGTGGCAGTGCGGACACTCGTTCTCGATGAGACCCGTATAGCCGCAGACGGGGTCGCGGTCGACGGGGTGGTTAATGGAGAAGTAGCCCATGTCCGCATCGTGCATGGCGCGCACGACCTTCTCGAACGCCTTGACGTTCTTCGACGGGTCGCCGTCCATCTCGATGTAGGCGATGTGCCCCGCGTTCTCAAGCGCGTGGTACGGTGCCTCGATGCAGATCTTGTCGTACGCGCTGATGTCGTAGTAGACGGGGACATGACTGGAGTTCGTCATGTAGGAGCGGTCGGTGACGCCGGGGATGATGCCGTACGCCTTCTTGTTTGCACGCTGGAACTGTCCCGCTGTGCTCTCCGCCGGCGTGCCGAAGGTCGACCAGTTGCGGTGCTCCGCCTCGGTGTACGCATCGGTACACTCCCTCATGTGTCCGACGATCTTGAGCCCGAGCTCCTGCGCTGCCGCGCTCTCGCCGTGGTGCTTGCCCGTGAGGACGACCAGGCACTCGGCAAGCCCGCAGAATCCGATGGAGAAGGATGCGTGCTTGAGGAGATCCTTGATGGAGTCGACGGGGTTCGCCTTCTCGCTGTCGAGCCACACACCCTGTCCCATGAGGAACGGATAGTTGTAGACGTGCTTCTCCTCGATGATCTTCAATCGGTCGAGGAGGTAGTCATGACACAGCTCGATGTAGTAATCGTAGAGCTCCCAGAATTTATCGAGGTCGCCCTTCGCCTCGAGCGCAAGCTTCGGCAAATTGATCGTCGTAAAGGAGAAGTTGCCGCGGCTGCCCGACTGCTCGGGACCGTTGACGTTGCTCATGACGCGCGTGCGGCAGCCCATGGTCGCGACGCAGCTGTTGTAGTCGCCAGGCTTGTAGTACTGGAGGTTGTACGGCGCGTCGAGGTTGACGTAGTTCGGGAACAGGCGGCGCGCACTGACGCGGCAGGACTCGATGAAGAGGTCATAGTTCGGATCCTCGGGGTTGTAGTTGACGCCCGCCTTGAGCTGGAAGACGGAGATCGGGAAGATTGCCGTCTCGCCGTTGCCGAGCCCCTGCCAGATGGCGCTGAGCACCTCGCGGATGACGAGGCGTCCCTCGGGCGAGGTGTCCATGCCGTAGTTGATCGAGCTGAACGGCACCTGTGCGCCCGCGCGCGAGTGGAGCGTGTTGAAATTGTGGATGAGCGCCTCCATCGCCTGATGGGTCTCCTCCTCGACGCTCTCGCACGCAAGCTGATAGACGGTGTGTGCATCCGCCTCGAGTTCCTGTGCCACAGGCGTCTCGAACGCGGCGCTGTAGACAACGTTCAGCGCGCGCAGGAGTTCGGCACGCGCCTTCTCCGCGCGCTCATCATCCTGCTTCTCTGCATAGACGCAGACGGCAAAGTCGAGCTCTGCACGCAGTGCTTTCTTGAACGCCTCATGTGTGAAATGGCCGCGCCCAAGGCGGTAGAGCAGCGCCTTCCATGCCTCCTCGACAATCGCCTTGCGGAAGGACTTCTTCACGCCGTCCGCCATTGCGTAGTCAAACGCGTTGATGCTCTGCCCGCCGAACATATCGTTCTGGTTCGACTGGATCGCAATGCACGCGAGGCTCGCGTACGCGCGGATGGAGTTCGGCTCGCGCAGGAATCCGTGTCCCGTGGAGAAGCCGCCGCGGAAGAGTTTCAGCAGGTCGATCTGGCAACAGTTGAACGTGATGAGCGAGAAGTCCTTGTCGTGGATGTGGATGAAGTTCTCGCGGTCAGCGGTCGCATAGCGCTCGTCGAGGACGTAGTTGTCGACGAAGTGCTTCGCGCCCTCCGCGCCGAGCTTCAGCATGATGCCCATGGACGCGTCCGTGTTGATGTTCGCGTTGTCGCGCTTGAGGTCCGAGTCGACGGAGTCCGCGAAGAAGATGTCGCGGTAGCTCGCCATGAGGTGCTTCTGCGCAAGACGGCGCTGCGCATGGCGCTGGCGATACGTGATGTAGCGGCGCGCGATGTCGTAATGGCCGTGCGCGAGCAGCTGCTTCTCGACGAGATCCTGAATCTCCTCGACGCTGATCTCCGTGCGTGCACCGAACGCCTCCTCAACTGCCGTCGTCACCGCGTCGATCTCGAGCGCCGTCATCGGATGGACGTACTCCTTGCTCGCCGCCGCGATTGCATTGCGGATCTTCGCACGATCATAGGGCACGGCATGCCCCGCGCGCTTCGTCACCGTTGTCACTGTCATGTTTTGAACTCCTTTGTAAAACACTATATGTTGTGTTTAGTATATCGTTGTAGCAGAACATATTGTATCAGAGGATGAGGGAATTGGCAAGAAAATTTTGCGAGGGGTGCTCCCTTATTTTCCGATCCGCAAACTATACAGACAATTCTGAACCACGTTATGCTATAGGAAGAAATTTCCTCTGCAAAAAGAAAGGCGCTGTCCCCATGCGTCCCATCCTCTCCATCGGACTCATCGCCCTCCTGCTCTCCACGGCGGGCTGCGCGAATCCCGCCACCAAGGTGATCGACAAGCTGACGGATGATGAGCCCGCCACTTCGCAGCAAACGACAGAGAGCGCCCCTGCACCCGCACAGACGCAGGGGCAGGCCACCGCTCAGCAGCAGAACGCCGCCCCCGCCGCACAACAGGCACAGCCCGCAGCGCCTGCATCCACATGCACAACAGCGATCTCCTCACGTTGAAGTCACAGATCGGCGTTGGTACACAGGTGACGATTGAGGAATAAAGAAACGTGTGAGAAAAGCCGCCCCCTTGCATGGAGACGGCTTTTTCTATGGAAAATGCGTTTGTATTTTTTGCACCACAGGGTATAATACAGATGAAACGTCCTTGGGCGGGAGAAATTCCCGCGGCGGTGTCTTTCCCCCGAAGGGGGGTGAGCGGATATGTCTGAGATTGGAGCGATTCTTTTTTTGATCGTTGCCACAGGCTACATTCTCGCGATAACAAAAAAGTAACCGCCCATTCCCACAAATGAGCGGTTATAGATCATAACTTAGCGACTTTGGAAAGATGCCGTCATAGGACGTTTCTTTCTGTTTTAATTATAGCAACGATTGTATTGATTGACAAGAAGAAAATGCAACGAGAAATTACAATTTTTTCCGCACAAGCCCCATCGCGAGCTCTGCGTTGCGCGCCGCGAGTCCCCGCATCTGTGTGAGGAGATCGGCGTTCGCCGCCGTGAATTCGTGACGCGCCGCCCATTTACGGCGGACTTCCTTGAGCACACTCGCAGTCGTAATGTCCTGCAGATCGTTGACGGGCTTCTCGCCGATGGAGCGGAGGAAGCGATCAACCTTCGGATCATATGAGATGCCGATCATGGGAACGCCCATGACGCCCGCAAAGATGAGGGCGTGCAGACGCACGCCAATCATGAGATCCATGTTGGCGACGAGGGAGAGCAGCTCACTCGTACTGTACTCATCCGCGAGGACGGTGCACTCCTCCTGCGTCCATGCGGCAACGGTCTTTGCCGTCTTTACATCCTCGGGGTACTGCATGGGCAGGAAGATGACGCGCGCGCCGAGTTCGCGTACAACAGCATCGCTGATCTCGGCGAGGATTTCCTTGTAGTGCTGCCAGCCCTGCCAGTCGCGCACGGAGATGCCGACAACGGGCTTTGCCCCATCTGCGCCGCAGCTGCTGAGGATGGCGCGCCCCGCCTCACGGCCGACGGGATGGATGCCGAGTACGGGATCCGCCGTGCACTCCATCGGCGGGCGCGTGATGCCGAGGCGGCGCAGCTCCGCCATCGAGCCCTCGTCACGCACGGTGATGAGGGAGACGCGGTTGCCGAGCCAGCGCATGCAGTGGCAGGCAAAACGCCCCGTGACAGGGCCAATGCCCTGTGCATACAGCATGACCTTTTTCCCGAGGAGGAGGGCAAGCAGGATGATGCCCATGTAGTAGTAGAGGCTGCGACGACTTGTGACGTTCTGCAGGAGGCTGCCGCCGCCGCTGATGAGGAGGTCGGCGCGGCGCAGTGCACCGAGGATGCCGCCCATGTCAAAGGAGCCGACAGCGTGCACGCCGTGCCGGCGCTCGGTGTCAGCAGGGTCGGCGGTGATGACGGTGATATGAAGTTCCGGGTCCAAATCCGCGAGTACCTCGAGCATCGCCGCGAGCATGGCTTCATCGCCCGCGTTCTTTGCGCCGTAGTACCCCGATACAACGATCCGCTTCATCGGGTAGAATGCCCTCCGTTCCGTTTTCCCATTCCTATGATTGCTTCCCCCGCCGCGGCAGGGAAGGCTTTGTTATACGGTATTGCCGCACAAAATGATGCGATGCTCTGAGCGAACCCTAGTGGAGCAAGCGGAGCAGAGTGTGCGACCCGCCCCCGACGGATTTCTACCGTTCAAGCGAAGCGCGTTTGAAATCCGTCGGTATTTAGGCGGACGAGCACACGACCGCTTGCGCAACTAAGCGTTCGCGAAGAGCACGCATGAAAAGGCTATCCTTCCCTTTTCACGCGCTCCAGCAGATGATTCCATGCGGCGACAAGTGCCACAAGTACCGTGCCGATTGCACCACCGAGGAAGATGCCGCCGATGCCGCGCACAAGCGACATCTCGATCGGCGTGCGCATATGCGCAAAGGTTTCCACCATCGACCCCTGTCCGATGGTCGCGACGAGCACGAGTCCGAAGATGATCCACGTCCGCCACCTGCGCGCCGCGCCATAGAGCGCGAGCAGGAACGCAGGATGCCCGATCAGGAACTCCTTCGTGCGGGGGCGCGCGTAGAAGATCTGCTCGAGTGCCGCGCGCATCTTCAGCTCGATGCCGGGCACAGGCATGCCCGAGGTATGCCCGCTGCGCAGGACGAGCACGACGAGCGCCCCGATGAGGACGAGCCCGCCGAGGAGTGAGCCAACGCGCACGGGCGTCGCCATGATCTCGCGCAGCTGCCCAAGCACGCCCGCCGAGGCGTCGAACTGCCCGTCAAAGATGTCAAACCGCTGCATGAAGGCAATGGCGACGAGCACCATCGGCAGGACAAAGGTCAGCTTAATCCCGCGGAAGATGTCGAACTCGAGAAGATAGCGCGTGTCCGTGAGTGCACCCGAGAGATAGGACGCGCCGATCAGCGACAGCGCGCTCGTGATACCGAGCAGCACAAGACCTGCGACGAGGATACGCCACGTAGGCGCGTTCTTCTGGAAGCGCCGACCACGCAGGAGATCGAGAAGCGCAACGATGGCGAGCGTTGGAAAGAGATTTGCACTCGCAAGTGCCGCGACAACCCGCACCTTGCTCCCCGCGCCGATGAGGATCGGCATCATCGTGATGAGAGCCGCAACGGCGAAGAAGAGCAGGACGGCTTTTCTGCGGCGATTGAACGCAGGAATGACAAGCGAGAGATAGAGCACACCTGCCGCCGCAACGCCCATGATGACGAGGGCGCGCAGTACGCGCGACGGTTCATAGGAGGCGAACATGCCAGCCCGCCCGATCTTGAATCCGTGGGACTCGAGCGCCGCGCGCGTGTCTCCGAAGTACTTCATATTTGTCTCGAGGAGGCTCATGTTCGGCGCGGGTTCGTCGTAGATGCGCAGGAGGTTGATTCGGATGTTCCGCTCCTCGTCCGTCGTCACCCAGCGCTCGACGGCATCTGCGATCTTGAGCTTCTTCAGCTCGTCCTTCGGGATCGAGTAAAGGCGCGCAACATTGCCGTAGCCGACGCCCTCCGCGATCTCGTCCATGCCCTGCTGGCGGTAGAACTGCAGCTGGGTCACGCCCTCGATGAGACCGAGGGGGAGACGGCGTGCGCGCATCTCGTCGATCGTCGTCTGCAGCGCCTTCGGTGCACCGAGGGTCTCCTGCCCCGAGAACACAATCGCCGAGACCGCAATCCCATCCATGCGTGAAAATACCGCACGCACATCGTCCGGCGTGCAGTCGTGGTAGTTCGAGGGACGCGCGATCACGTCGAAGCCCGCCGCATTGACGGCGCGCAGCTCATTGGACGGCAGCCCGATGTTGCGCTTTTCAAATGCTTCGTAGTGATCCTTGACGGCGATGACCTCGTCCGCACCAACTGTGTGGACGGTGACGCGCGCCGCGCCGAAGCGGCGGAAGAGATCCTCTTTGAGCTCGGCATAGGTCACGGGGTCATGTGAAACAACGTAGATCTCCGTACCGACAATCTTGCCTTCCTCGACGAGCGCACGCCAGTGCGGGTCGGTGAGCGTTCCCGTATGGTAGGCGGCAAGGAGATCCGCGCCCTGTACTGCGTTTGCCTTCCCGTTTTTGTTGAATTTTTCAAAGGTCGTCTCGTAGACAGCGAGCGAGGTGATGCCCACTTCCCTGGCGCGGGCAAGCACATCCTCTGCGGGCAGTCCCTCACGCGCGGCGAGCTCGAGCAGCCCCTCGTAGTCGACGGCGAGCTCCACCGTGCGTGAGTTCTCCTCTACAGCGTGGCGCTCCATGCCGATCACGAGGCTCGCGATGAAGCCGACGAGGATCGCCGCCAAGAGGATCGGATGATAGTGAAATTTCTTCATGTATGATTCCTTATTTCCCCGCCGTCAGAATAACCACGCCGTCCTTCTCCTCGACGGTCTGGAACGCGAGCCCGAACGGCAGCGTGTCAGCTCGTGCGACGAGCACATCCGGGAAGAGCCCATCGAGACTCAGCACATTCAGCCCCATCCCACGCGCAGAGATACGGCGTGCCTTGTAGTAGAGGTCGCCGCTGACGATGGAGAAGCCTCCCTCAATCGTGACCTCAAAGGTCTGCCCGAACGCGCGCGTCTTTGCTGTTGTGAGGACGCTTCCCGGATGCACCGTGACGGCAACATCGGTGAATTTATCCGCTGCATTCGTAATGAGCTCGCGAATCGCGTCCGCATCGACGATGCCTCGCATCTCGACGCTCTCTGCTGCGGTGAGGACAAGCTGCTGCTCGGAGAGGAGCTGCCTCATGTCAAAGCGCAGGTTCGTGCCCGTGACGGTCAGCTCGCGCACGAACACCTTCCCGATGCGTCCCTGTCGGATGACGCCGTCCAGTGCACCGATCTCGCCGAAGACGAGGCGCGGGCTGTCCGTGATCGAGATCTGCACATCCTCCGCGCTCGTGCGGTCACGCAAGGCGTCCGTGATCATATGCGTGACCACAGTGGGAAGCGCAAAAATGCCCGCAGTGACGGCAACAACGATGGCAAGGACGACGGCTGATGCTTTCCACATGGGATTCTCCTTAAAACTCGTGATTCGCCTTTGCGTTTAGATACGCACGGATAAAGGGATCGATCTCCCCGTCCATGACCGCCTGCACGTTGCCCGTCTCGGCGTTCGTACGCACGTCCTTCACCATCGTATATGGCTGGAACACATAGGAGCGGATCTGACTGCCCCACTCGATCTTCTGCTGTACGCCCTCGAGTTTGGCGATCTCCTCTTCCTTCTTCTCCTGCTCGAGCTCAAAGAGCTTTGCACGGAGCATCTTGAGGCACTGCTCCTTGTTCTGCAGCTGCGAGCGCTCGTTCTGACACTGCACGACGATGCCCGTCGGCTCGTGCGTCATGCGAACGGCAGACGAGGTCTTGTTGATGTGCTGTCCGCCCGCGCCGCTCGCACGGAAATAGTCGACGCGCACATCGTCCATATTGATCGGGACTTCCACAGCATCGTCAATCTCGGGCATCACATCGCACGCAGAGAACGAGGTGTGGCGCCGCGCCTGCGAGTCAAACGGAGAGATGCGCACGAGGCGATGCACGCCCTTCTCGGATTTCAAAAAGCCGTAGGCATTGTGTCCCTTGATAAAGAGGGTTGCAGACTTCACGCCCGCCTCATCGCCCGGCTGCAGGTCGGCGGTCTCGACGGTAAAGCCGTGCCGCTCTGCCCAGCGCCCGTACATCCTGAGGAGCATCTGCGTCCAGTCCTGTGCCTCCGTGCCGCCCGCGCCCGCATGGAGCGTGAGGATGGCGTCGTTTGCGTCGTAGTCGCCCGAGAGCAGTACCTCGAGCTGGAGTGTCTCAAGCCCCTCGGCAATGAGGGTCAGCTCCGCGCGAATGTCACCCTCCATCGTAGGATCGTTCTCCTCGATGCCCATTTCATAGAGTGTCTCGGCATCCTCGTATTTTGCCTTGAGCTCCTCATAGGTATCGACGCCGCCTTTGAGCGCGGCGAGCTCCTGGTTCAGCTTTTGCGCCGCCGCCGCATCGTCCCAGAAGGACGGCTCGCTCATCTTGTACTCGAGCTCGGCGATCTTCTCCTCCTTCGCGGGGATCTCCAGAGAGATGCGCATCTGATCGAGCTTTTCGCCCAGATCATTCAGTATCGGTTTCAGATCTTCCAGCATTGTTTTTTCCTTAGTTTCTTAATTTATCTTCGTATAAGACTGACACGAGGTAGTATTGCCCAAAAGCGAACCCTAGTGGAGCAAGTGAGTAAAGCGGGCGTTTCGCCCCCTGCGGATTTCTTTCGTTCAAGCGAAGCGCGTTTAAGAAGTCCGCAGGTATTTAGGCGAATAAGCACGCGATCACTTGCGTAACGAGGCGTTCGCGTTGGGCATACTCCGCGAGCCCTATCTCTTATTTCCCTTTCCCGTGACAGTTCTTATACTTCTTGCCGCTGCCGCAGGGACACGGGTCGTTGCGCCCGACCTTCTTGCCGTCCTCGTCCTTCTTCGCACTCTTTGCCTCGGCGGGAACGGACTCGTCGCCGTGCGAGGCACGTGCAGTCGAGAGGTGATCTTCGAGCTTCGAGCGCTCGCGTGCAAGCAGCTGCTCGGCGCGGCGCTGTGCCCCCTCGTCCATAACGGGCGCGGGACGCGGCGTGCCGTCTGCGGAGACAGGTGCCTCTGCCTGTGCCGCTGCAGCCTGCGGGGTGACGATGCTCACATGGTACATGAGGGAGGCAATCTGATCCATGATGGACGCCTCCATCTCCTCGAACATCGTGAGTGCCTCGATCTTGTACTCGACAAGTGGATTGCGCTGTCCATACGCACGCAGGTTAATACCCTCACGCAGCATATCCATGTGGTCGAGGTGATCCATCCACTTCTGATCGACAACGCGGAGCATGACGACCTTCTCGAGCTCGCGCATATTCTCCTCGCCGAACATCAGCTCACGTGAGCGGTAGCCCTCCTCCGCGACCTTCTCGAGTTCCTCCTGGATCTCGTCGCGCGCCAGCGCCTCGAGCTCTGCCTTCTTGAGGCGACCCTTCGGCGCGTACACCTTCTCGGCGTCCTCGATGAGGGCGTCCAGCT
Organism: Selenomonas sp. oral taxon 138 str. F0429; assembly: GCF_000318175.2. Taxonomy (NCBI): domain Bacteria; kingdom Bacillati; phylum Bacillota; class Negativicutes; order Selenomonadales; family Selenomonadaceae; genus Selenomonas; species Selenomonas sp. oral taxon 138. The sequence goes on from NZ_KB290939.1 coordinate 30,876, forward strand.
GCCATTCCTCGGGGTAGAGCTTTTCGTTCGCGTACTGCGTCATCTCGTCCTTGATGATGTGCTTCACCATGGCGAGGATGTTCTCGCGCAGATTCTCGCCGAGCAGGATCTTCTTGCGCTCGCCGTAGATGACCTCGCGCTGCTGGTTCATGACATCGTCGTACTCTAGGACGTGCTTGCGGATGTCGAAGTTGCGCGCCTCGACCTTCTTCTGCGCGTGCTCGATGGAGCGCGTGATGATCGCGTGCTCGATCGGCTCGTCCTCCTCCATGCCGAGGCGATCCATGATGCCCGCAATGCGGTCGGAGGCAAAGAGCCGCATCAGGTCGTCCTCAAGCGAGAGGAAGAACTTCGACGCACCGGGGTCGCCCTGACGCCCCGAACGTCCGCGCAGCTGATTGTCAATGCGCCGCGATTCGTGGCGCTCTGTACCGACAATGTATAGCCCGCCGAGTGCCTCGACGCCCTCGCCGAGCTTGATGTCCGTGCCGCGTCCCGCCATGTTCGTCGCGATCGTGACCGCGCCCTTCTGCCCGGCGTTTGCAACGATCTCGGCTTCCTTCTCGTGGAATTTCGCGTTCAGCACGACGTGCGGGATGCCGTTCCTTTTCAGGACATTCGACATCTCCTCGGACTGCGTGATCGAGGTCGTGCCGATGAGGATCGGCTGCCCCGTCTCGTGAATCTCCTTGACCGCGCGTCCGACGGCGCGGTATTTCGCCGCCTTCGTCTTGTAGATGACATCCGCCTCGTCGATGCGCTGGATGGGCTTGTTCGTCGGGATGACAATGACGGGGAGGTTGTAGATCTTGAGAAATTCGTTTTCCTCCGTCTTTGCCGTGCCCGTCATGCCCGCGAGCTTGTCGTACATGCGGAAATAGTTCTGAAAGGTGATGCTCGCGAGCGTCTGCGACTCGCGCTGAATCTTGACGCCCTCCTTCGCCTCGATTGCCTGATGCAGACCATCGGAGTAGCGGCGCCCCTCCATCAGGCGTCCCGTAAACTCATCGACAATGACGATTTCGTCGCCCTTCACCACGTAGTCGCGGTCGCGGTGCATGAGTGCCTTTGCGCGCAGCGCCGCCGTAAAGCAGTGCGAGAGCTCGATGTTCTCGGGCGCATAGAGGTTCGTGATGCCGACGATTTTTTCAATCTTCGGCACGGCGGAGTCGGCGGGCGCGACGGTCTTCTGCTTCTCGTCGACCGTGTAGTCCTCGCCCTCCTTCAGATGGCGTACCGCCTCCGCCATGACGCGGTAGTTGTCCGTGGACTTCGTGCCGGGGCCGGAGATGATGAGCGGCGTGCGCGCCTCGTCGATGAGGATGGAGTCCACCTCGTCGACGATCGCATAGTGCAGGGGGCGCTGTACCATCTGTCCCTCGGAGAGCACCATGTTGTCACGCAGGTAGTCAAAACCGAACTCGTTGTTCGTGCCGAATGTCACGTCTGCGGCATACGCCGCCTTGCGCTCGGGGAAGTCCATGTTGTGTGCGATCAGACCGACCGAGAGCCCGAGGTAGCGATAGAGCTTGCCCATCCACTCACTGTCGCGGCGTGCGAGGTAGTCGTTGACCGTGACCATGTGGACGCCCTTGCCCGCGAGTGCGTTGAGGTAGACCGCCGTGGTCGCGACGAGGGTTTTGCCCTCGCCTGTGCGCATCTCGGCGATGCGACCCTCGTGGAGGCAGATGCCGCCGATCAGCTGCACGTCGAAGTGGCGCATGCCGAGCACGCGGCGCGAGGTCTCGCGCACGACGGCGAACGCCTCGGGCAGGATTTCCTCCATCGTTACGCCTTCTGCGAGCTGCTCGCGGAATTTCCGCGTGTAGCCCGTCAGCTTGTCATCCGTGAGGTTCATCATCGTGGGCTCAAGCGCGTTGATCTGCTCCACGATCTCACGGTAGCGCGCGATCTCCTTGTCATTGTTGTCGCCAAGGAAGCGTTTTAGAATCGAAGATATTCCGAACAAGTAGTTTCACACTCCTGTGTCTGATAATAGCGTAATTAGCTGTTGAAAGACAGTATTCGTTTCATTATAACACAAAGCCCCCGCCTTTGCATAGGGAATATACAAAGACGGGGGCGGGAGGGAATTGCAAGACGGAATTGGTTGAGTAGACTGCGATGGAAAAGATTGCTTCTACGCTTCAATCCCCTCGTGCATGAGGAAGTCAGCCGCCGTCATACAGGTGGGACGCACGATCGCAAGGCTGAGAAAGTCCTTATCACCCGTAAGAATCACATCCACATTCGATGCGATTGCGGCATTGAGAATCGGCTGATCCTTCGCGTCCCGAATGCGCTCAGATGTGCGTTCCTCCTCGGGAATCAATTCATATGCCATCGTAGCAAGAAGCTCCTCCGCGGCCGCCAAATACCTCACAGCCTTACGCTGCAAAATCTCACGCAACTCACTCACATTGCGTTCGCACAAGACAACATGATGATGCTCCACAGCATGAATCAGTGCGAGCGCAGGCTTGGAGCGCGGGAAGAGGAGCGCTGAGAACAGGACATTCGTATCAATCAGTATCCGCATAGCGCACTCCGCAGCGCAGTTCATCGACAAGCGCCTGCACCTCATCCTCACTATGTACGCCCATATCCTCGGCCGCACCGGCAAACGCTTCCTGTGCCCGTTGGATTGCCGCTGTCGAGGCGTTGCTCACAACGATTTCGCCGCCATGTGTTTGAAAAAAGAGGATCTTATCACCGGATTTTAGCTTGAGCATACGCCGGATTTCGAGGGGAACCGTAATCTGACCGCGCGCGGAAACTTTCGCCAAATTCATAAGAAACACCTGCCTCTGCATCGTGAGATAAAAGCGCTCGTTCTATCCAATCATAGCCCCTCGCAGCCGAAATGTAAAGATCAGCGTCCCTTCTTCCCGCCGCCCAGCAGCTCCTTCGTCAGGCCGCGCAGGTAGTTCATGACGAGGCGCACGTCGTCGAAGGTCTGGCGTCCCTTCTTCGTGACGAGCCCGCTGTTGATGAAGATCGGATCGATGAGCGGGATCTGGACGAAGTTGTCCGACGGGAGTACCGACGGCCGTGCGAGGAAGGTCGAGCCGATGCCCGCGTGCACGAGATTCTTGACCGTGTGCAGATAGGGCGAGTAGTGGATGACATTCGGCTTCTCGCCCATGCGCCCGTATGCGTCCTGCACGAGGCGGTCAACGAAGAAGTTGCTGTCGAGCATGATGAGCGGCTCGTCCCGCAGGTCTGTAATACTGAGTGAATGCCGCTCCGCAAACGGATGGTCGGGGCGCGTGACAAAGGTGCACTCGCAGTCGAAGAGCTTTGCATAGGAGAGGCGCGCGCTGAAATCGACGGTGTAGTTCGTCAGCGCAAAGTCGAGTTTTTCCTCCTCGACCATCTGCAGGGCGCTCACGCCGCCCGTCTCGATGATCTCGAGGTCGATCTCGGGATGATCGCGGCGGAAGTCGCCGAGGATGTGCGGCAGGAAGACGACGCCGAGCTGCAGCGGCATTGCAATCCGCACCTTCGCATGACGGTGTGCCATGTCGCGAATCTCACCGTCCAGGCGCGCGACCTCCGTGAGGATGTACGAGACCTTGCCGAGGAGTTTCGCGCCGTCCGCCGTGACCGTGATCTTACGTCCCTCGCGGTGGAACAGGTTCAGCCCCGTCTCCGCCTCGAGCGCCTGCATGGCGACCGTGACGGTCGGCTGCGAGACGTGCAGATGCTCTGCCGCCTTCGTGATGTTCTGCCATTGGCAGACCTCATAGAAATACCGCATTTGTACCAACGTCATCCGATCATCTCCCTTTGCCCGGATGCGGGCGTCATCTTGCTTACAATTCGAAAAAACTATGTCGCTTATTAGTTTACTATATATGTCGATAAAAGAATAGTATAAAAGTCACACTTAGATAAAATATTTTTATAGGGATAGACTATTATTTTATCATGAAGAAATATTTTTATTTATGCGGAAAACGTGCTAAGGTAAGGTCACTACAGAGATACGAAATAGAAAAGGGGCATTGAGATGGCAGTATATTTTGCAGATGCGGTGGAGCGTTTCGTAGAGGACATGCTTGAGGCAAACGCAGACAATCTGAAGGCGTTCGAGACAAAGACGGGCGTGTATTCCAACGTCGACCCGGACACGCATCACGATGTCCAGATTCCCGACGTGCATCTCACAAAGTAACCTACTATCATCCTACTACAGATAGATAAGGGAAAAAGCGGGCGGCTGACCACTGCCCGCTTTTTTCGTGCGCGGAAAACAGGACACGCAACGATCAGCTTCCCCCGCCGAAGCGGGGGAAGTGGCACGCCATAGGCGTGACGATAGGGGCGCTTGTGGCTATTTCGACTCTCTGACGGTAGATAGCCTATGTCGCTCATGGCGCCCCTTCCACCATGCTGCGCATGGTTCCCCTCCCCCGTGTCGCACGGGGGAGGCGGTAGGTCGCCCCCTCAACAAATGCGTGGTACAAGCTCCCCAAGCGGAAGATCGACGACGCGGATGCCGCCGAGCGCGGTGCGCAGCCCCACTTCGCCCGGTGCCTCCGCCGTTGTGTGTCCAATGACGCACGCCGCACGCCCATGCGGGTCGGCGTGCATGACATCCAGCAGGCGTGCCGTGTCCTCGGGCGGGACGAAGGCGAGGAGCTTGCCCTCGTTTGCAAGCGTGAGCGGGTCGAATCCGAGGAGATCGCAGACCCCCTGCACGGCGGGATGCACGGGGATCGCGCCCTCCTCGAGGAGAATGCCGACGCCCGCCGCTCCTGCAAGTTCGTTCAGCGACGCCGCAACGCCGCCGCGCGTCGGATCGCGCAGGACAGCAATGGAGGGTGCCGCCGCGAGCATCGCCGCCGTCATGTGGCAGAGCGGTGCGCTGTCGCTCATGATCCCCTCCGGCAGCGTGAGATTGTGCCGCGCCGCCATGACCGTTGCCGCATGATCGCCGAGCGTGCCAGAGGCGATGATGTCCATGCCCGGTTTGATATTCACGGGGGCAATGTCCACACCCTCAATCATCTCACCAACACCCGCCGTATTGATATAGATACCGTCCCCGCAGCCGCGCGGCACGACCTTTGTATCGCCCGTCACGATGAGGACGCCCGCCTCATCTGCCGCCGCGCGAATATCGCGCACGATGCGGCGCAGGGTCTCGATGGGGAAGCCCTCCTCGAGGATGACGGCGAGCGAGAGCCAGCGCGGTACTGCGCCCGTCATTGCGAGATCGTTGACCGTCCCGCAGACGGCGAGCCGCCCGATGCTCCCGCCCGGGAAGAAATGCGGCTGCACGACATAGGAGTCCGTCGTAAACGCCGCGTGTCCCGCGAGCGGCAGGACAGCGCCGTCATGCAGCGTATCGAGAATCGTATTGCCGAGCTCCGGCAGCACAACCTCCTCCATCAGCGCGTGACTCATCTGTCCGCCCGCCCCATGTGCGAGCGTAATGACCTCATGCTCCATAGCGGAACCTCCCTCCCCCATATTTATACCATGCAGCGCACGTCCCCTCAACCGAGACCATGCACGGCCCTATGGCGTGCTCCGGCACACACGCCTTGCCGAAAAGATTGCAGTCACGCGGCACAATCGCCCCGCGCAGCACCTCGCCGCAGCGGCAGCCGTGGCGCCCGTCCCCCACAGTCTCCACCGAGAGCGGGCGCACGCGTGCAAAGTCAAATGTCGCGTACTCCTCGCGCATGGCAAGCCCCGAGGCGGGAATCTCACCCAGTCCGCGCCAGCGCACCGTCGCAGGTTCATAGACACGCTCGATTGCCGCACGCGCAACGGGATTGCCCGCAGGGCGCACAACCGTCTCATAGGCGTTCTCGATGCGCGCCTCCCCCGCCCCGATCTGGCGCACGAGCAGCTGAATCGCGCGCAGGATCTCAAGCGGCTCGAATCCGCCCACAACCCCCGGCACAGAGTAGTCCCGCGCAAGGAACTCGAACGTCTCCGTCCCCGTCACCACCGAGACGTGTCCCGGCAGGAGGAAGCCGTCAACATGCGTCTCCCCGCCGTCGAGAAGCGCGCGCATGACGGGCGGCACAAGCTTCTGCGCCGAAAAGAGGAAGATGTTCCGAATCCCCTGCGCCTCTGCCGCGAGCACCGCCGCCGCCTCGGTCGGTGCCGTCGTCTCAAAGCCGACGGCGAGGAAGACAACCTGTTTCGTCGGATTCTCCGCCGCAATCGTGAGTGCATCAAGCGGCGAGTAGACGATGCGGACATCCGCACCTGCCGCCTGCGCCTCGGCAAGGCTCGAACGCGTGCCGGGCACCTTCAGCATATCGCCAAACGTCGTGATGATGACATCCTCCATCCCCGCGTACGCAATCGCCGCGTCGATGTAATCGTCCGCCGTTACGCAGACGGGGCATCCGGGTCCTGAGACGAGCTCCACCTCCTCGGGGAGAATCTGACGCAGTCCCGCGCGAAAGATCGCAACCGTATGCGTCCCGCAGACCTCCATCAGGCGGATGCGCTTTCCGTGCGTGCCGACAATATCGCGCAGCTCTGCGATAATTTCCGCCGCACGTGTCTGCGTGTCCTGCGCGCTCCTCATGGGATACTCACCACCGTACGCGGTGCACCGCGCATCTCCGCACGCAACGCCTCGATCCGCTCCGCCTCGTCCGCCTCGACGATCTGCATCGCAAAGCCCGCGTGGACGAGCACATAGTCGCCAATCGCCGCCTCGGGCAGCAGCATGAGGCTCGCCGCGCGGCGCACCCCGTTCACCTCCACCGAGGCAAGCTGATCCTGTATCTCAACGACTTTCGCCGGAACTGCTAAACACATAGTTTCTCCTTTATCTTAACCCATCATGGGGATGTATCATCCTATCGTTATGCTGCACCCAATCGTTCAAGGCGCCCCTTCCACCGCTTCGCGGTTCCCCTCCCCCGTGTCGCACGGGGGAGGCTTTTTATATCGTGCTGCCGTGCGCTGCTGTCAGCGGCACAAACACACTGTACTAGCCGCTTTTTCCTCACATTCCCATCCTTGCCAACGCGACCGTCGCCTGTCCGTACGCAATCCCACCATCGTTCGGCGGCGCAGCGTGCGGCAGAAGCACGCGGAAATCCGCGAGATACGCAAGCAGCTCCTCAAGGAGCAGCGCGTTCTGAAACACGCCGCCCGAGAGCACCGCCATGCGCAGCCCTGTGAGCGCCGAGAGCAGATGCAGCACCTCTGCGACCGCCGCCGCCATTGTCACATGGAAGTCGAGCGCACGCCCCGCACGTTCTTCCGCCGAGATGCACTCCACACCGTCCGCAAGCGCTGCGAGCACGGGCAGGAAGTCCACCGTGATCGGCGCCGCCGTTAGGTTCACATGATAGGGGAGGATAACGCCCGCGCGCCGCGCACGCCGTGCAAGCAGCTCCAGCCCAATCGCCGCCTGCCCCTCGTACGCATTCACGCGGCACACGCCGAGGAGAGCCGCCGCCGCATCGAAGAGACGCCCCGCACTCGACGTCAGCGGTGCATTCACCCCCGCCGCCGTCGCCTGCACGAGCAGCTCCCAGCCTGCGGGAAGCGCCTCAATAAATTTCGGCGCGCGCCGGGCAATTTCCTCCCCGTACATCGTATGCAGTACCCAGAGCGCAAGCCGCCACGGCTCTTTTGCCGCGCGGTCGCCGCCCGGCAGCGGGAGATAGGCGAAATGTGCTCGCCGCTCGTAGTCCCTCATATCCGCCGCGAGGAACTCCCCACCCCACGAAGCCCCGTCCGCGCCGTAGCCTGTCCCGTCGAGCGCGACACCGAGGACGCGCTCCCGCACATCATGCTCTGCGAGCACCGCTACAATATGCGCGTGATGATGCTGAACACTGACGAGCGGCAGCCCCTCGTGCGCCGCACGCGCACGCATATACTGCGTCGAGAGATAGGCGGGATGGAGATCAGCGGCGAGCAGTGCGGGGCGCACCTCGAAGAACGCCTCGTAGTGCGCGATCGTCTCCTCGTAGGAGCGGAGCACGGCATGCTCCATCAGGTCGCCGATGTGCTCGCTCAGAAACGCCTCCTGCCCGCGCGTCAGGCAAAAGGTATTCTTTAGCTCCGCCCCGCCCGCAAGCACCGATGTCCCCCCATCAAAGGGCAGCGCGAGCGGCGTCGGCGCAAAGCCCCGACTGCGGCGTACGATCTGACGCCCGCCCACCGTCATGCGCAGGACGGAATCGTCCACGCGGTGCACGATCTCCCGATTGTGCACGAGAATCGCATCCGCAATCCCCGCAAGGCCGCGCACGGCAATGTCATCCTCGTAGATGATCGGCTCACCACTGAGATTTGCGCTCGTCATCACCCAGAGATCATCCTCCGCAAGCAGGAGGAGATGCACGGGCGCATACGGCAGGAGCACGCCGAGGTATGCGTTCCCCGGCGCAACACTCTCCGCCGCCGGGTTCCGTGCATCGGCGCGCCGACGCAGAAGGACAATCGGTGCAGCAGGCGATGTCAGCCAACGCTCCTCCTCATCCGACACCGTGCAGAGTCCCCGCACCGTCTCCATACTGCCCGCCATCACGGCGAGCGCCTTCGCCTCGCGCCGCTTGCGCTGTCTGAGCCGCGTGACCGCCGCCTCGCTGCGCGCATCGCACGCGAGATGATAGCCGCCGATGCCCTTGACGGCGACAATGCCGCCCTCTGCCACAATGCGCCGCGCCGCCGCAAGCGGGTCACCCGCTGCCTCCGCCTCGTCCACGAGGAGACGATAGGAGGGGCCGCACGCCCCGCACGCATTCGGCTGCGCGTGAAAGCGGCGGTCGGCGGGATCATCATACTCGTGCTGACATGCGGGGCACATCCGAAACGGAGCCATCGAGGTCAGCGGCCGATCGTAGGGCACACCGCGAATGATGGAGTAGCGTGGCCCGCAGTTCGTACAGTTCGTAAAGGCGTAGCCATGCCGCCGATCTGCCGCAGAGAGGATCTCACGCCGACAGTCCGCACAGACCGCAAGATCGGGCGAGACGAGCGTCCGTGCCGCCGCCCCCTGCGGGCTCTCCAGAATGCGGAACGCCTCCTCCCCCTGCGACGGAATATCCGTGAACGTCACCGCCGTCACCGACGCCGCAAGCGGCGCCTCCGTGCGCAGGGCATCTGCAAAGGCGTCGAGTGTCGCCGCCGTGCCCTCCGCCTCGATCCCGACGCCCGCGCTGTCATTCAGCACCCAGCCGCTAAGATCGTATTTTGCAGCGAGCCGATAGACGAAGGGACGAAAGCCCACGCCCTGCACAATCCCTGAGACACGAAAGGCGCGCCTTTCCCGCGCGCCCCCGTTCACGGGGCTCTGCCCCGGCGGCGTATGTCCACAATCCGTCATGCCGTCTGCCTGCGCGGCACACTGCGCTCCTTCGGAATAACGCCGAAGCGCACGAGCTCCTCCACCGCACGATGCGCAAAGGAGGGGAGCGCCGCCGCCATCTCGGGGCTGAGCGTCAGCCCCGCCGTCAGCTCATAGGGCTGCATACCGAGCACAACGACGTTCGGAATCGACCGCCCCGTCACCGTCAGCCACGCGAGCACGTCCTGAATCCCAATCTCGTGCGAGGACATCTTCTCCTGAAAATGCGCCATCACCGCATCGTTCTCGAAGCGGTAGACCGTTCCAGGCGCGGCGTCACCCGCAACAGCGTCGAGGATGAGCAGCTTCTCCGTGCCCGTCACGAAATGCAGCAGCTCGGGGCCAAGCGTCCCGCCGTCGAGTAGCCGCACCTCCTGCGGGAAGGAGTAGTGTTCCTCGAGATACTCCATCGCACGCACGCCGAAGCCCTCGTCGCGCAGGATGATATTGCCGATCCCGAGCACCGTCACAGGCGCAACGGGAACAATTTCGTCATAGATGCTCTTCACTGCTGCCCTCCTCCGTGCTTCTTTGCTGCAATCTCCGCGCGCAGCCAATCGTACCACGCCGCAAGACCCTCGCCCGTCCGACACGAAATCGGCAGAACAGAGATCCCGGGGTGGAGCGCCGTAATGTCCGCGCGCGCCGCCTCCATATCGAAATTCGTATAGGGCAAGATGTCCACCTTGTTGAGGAGTGCAACTGCCGACTCCTTGAAGATCAGCGGATATTTCAGCGGCTTGTCATCCCCCTCCGTGATGCTGAGCGCGACCGCCTTCCGATCCTCACCGAGCGCAAACTCGGCGGGGCAGACGAGGTTACCCACGTTCTCGATCACGATGAGGTCGAGCGCCGTGAGATCGAGTTTCTCCAGCGCCGCCGCTACCATCGCCGCATCCAGATGGCAACCGCCGCTCGTGTTAATCTGCACGACAGGGGCGCCGCAGCGTTCAATGCGCGCCGCATCCTTCGTCGTGAAGAGATCGCCCTCGATCACCGCCATGCGCAGCTCTTTGCCGAGCGCCGTGAGGGTCTGCTCGAGCAGCGAGGTCTTGCCGCAGCCGGGCGATCCGAGGAGGTTCAGCGCGTAGATCCCGTGCCGCGCAAAGAGCGCCGCGTTCTCCGCTGCCGCCGCCTCGTTCCTGCCGAGGATGTCCGCCTTTACAACTACCTTCATATCCTATTCCATCTCTATATAGTCCACGCGCATCTCGCGCCCGCCGACGATTTCCATGCCGCCGCCGCAGTTGGGGCAGAGATAGTCCTGCGGCCGTATGTGCCGCTCTCTGCCGCAGTCATGACAGCGCCCCGTGAGCGGAACGCGCTCCCATGTCAGCGCAGCGTTCTCTGCAATCGTCCCGCGGATGACCGAAGAGAACGCAAGAGAGAGCGCCTCCGTCTCCACCCCCGAGAGTTCCCCGAGGCGGAGATGGATGCGCTCAATCCGCTGTGCCGCGTGTGTGCGCGCATGGTCGAGGGCGATATCGAGGATGCCCTCGGCAATCGCCATCTCGTGCATCCTAGAGCTCCGCCGAGAGACCGTGCGCGGCAAAGGTGCTGATGAGCTCCGTCATCTTCGTCTTTGCCGGGTCATAGTCCACCGTCGTCTCCCCGTCATGCGTATGGATATGCACATAGAGCACACCCGCAAGACCAAGAAGCGCCTTCTCCACAGCGGCGGCATTCTCCTCCGTATAGCCCTTCACAAAAAACTGCAAATGCGTCGTGCTCTCCGCGAGCCCGCAGCCGCATTCCTTACACATAGTTTACTCCTTTATTTCCAAATCAACGTACTTGATGAAGCGCCTCCCCCGTCGAAACGGGGGAAGCTAATATCGCGCCCCCAATGCACCTCTACTCCACATCCCTCGCATCAACAGGCGTGTGTCGCAGGAGCTTCGAGCCTGCGAACATGCTCGATACCTCCGCCTCGCCCTCCATGAACTCGGCACGCACAACCATGTAGAAGTGCCCGATCGCGAAGAGGATAATCGCCCACGCCGTATAGTGGTGGACGAAGTGCGACATAAACTCGTTGCCGAGCATGCGGTTCACCCACCCGAACATGATGCCGCCGGGGGCAAACGGCTCTGTCATATAGTACATGGCAAAGCCCGTGAGCACCTCGATGGCAACGAGCACATACAGCCCTGCATACGAGGCGCGCGCCAGCGGATTGCGCAGGAACGGCTCATGCGACGGCTTGATGAGCATGTAGTGCAGCCCAACGTCCATCATGTCGCGGTAATACTGCTTTTTCCAGAAATGCGGGAAGAGGCGGTCGCCGCGATTGATGATGAAACCGTAGACGCGCCCAATGAAGCCCGCACAGAACGCAAACGCCGCAATGAAGTGGATGTTGCGCACGAGGTTCATGAGGAGCGGCGTATTCGTCGGCTCCGAGGCGAGGATCACGGGCGGCTTCGTGATGAGAAAGCCCGTGATAAAGAGGACGATGATCGCAATGACCATCAGCCAGTGAAAGATACGCAGAAAGGGACTAAAGAGGTAGTACTCCTGCCGCTGTTCTTTTTTCATGCGGATCGCCCCCTATTCGTCCACGCGCACGCCCGCATAGGGATCGGTCGTGACGACGCGGATCTTCTCCCCCTTCGCGTTAAAGAGGTGCGTCGAGCACGCCATGCACGGGTCAAACGAGCGCACCGCCTTCACGATCTCGAGCGGCTTGTCCGCGATCTTCACGGGCGTATCCATCATCGACATCTCGTACGCGCCGTGTCCCGCTTTGTCATCGCGCGGGCAGGCGTTCCACGTCGTCGGCACGACCGCCTGATAGTTCGCGATCTTGCCGTCCTTGATGACGACCCAGTGACTGAGCGCGCCGCGCGGTGCCTCGTAGAACCCGACGCCCTTTGCCTCCTTCGGCCACGTCGAGGGATCCCATTTATCGTTGTTCACAACCCGTGTGTCGCCGCTCTTGATGTTCGCAACGAGCTTGTCAAAGAAGAACTTGCTGATCTCCGCCTGCAGCTGCGCATCGAGCGCACGCGCCGCCGTGCGGCCGACCGTCGAGGGCAGCCATGCCTCGGCGGGAACACCGAGCACCTTCGTCACGGTGTCGATCTGGTCGACGATCATCTGCTCCGCCCACGTGAGGTCGCCGAGCAGCCCCTGCTTTGCCTTCGTGTAGAGGACGATGTAGCGCGCGAGGGGGCCAACCTCGCAGAGCTTGCCGCGCCATTTCGGCGTCTTGAGCCACGAGTATTTGCCCTGCTCGTTCAGAGCCTTCCACTCCGTCTTCGTGCCTTCCTTCGGCTCCGTGTAGTGCGGCTTTGTCTCGCCCTCCCACGGATGCAGCCCCTTGCTGTCGCCGCCGCTGTACTCGTACCAGCCGTGCTCGACGCTCTCGCTGATGACCTCGGGGTCGGAGACATCCTCCATCTTAAAATCATAGACCTTTGCCTGCATCACGCCGCCCGCAAAGTTCTCGACAACGCCGTTGCAGCGCACGAGCAGATCCTTGAAGAAATCGCCGTTTGTCGCGCCCGAGAACGGCTCCTGCGGGAACATGCCGAATGCGAGCACGCGCTCCTTCGCCAGCCCCCCGCCCGAGACGTAGCCCTTCTGCACATAGAGATGCCCGATGGCGAGCACGTCCGGCAGATAGTAGTCGTTCATCATGTGGCGCGCGGACTGGATCGAGCGATCCACGATCGCGAGGCGCGCCGTATTGATCGGGGCGTTTCCGTCCTCCATCGAGATGGAGCAGGGCATGCCGCCGAGCACATAGTGCGGATGCGGGTTCTTGCCGCCGAAGACGACGTGCGGCACGACGAGGTCGCGCTGCTTGTCCAGCATCTCGAGGTAATGCGAGATCGCCATGAGGTGCACCTCGGGCGGCAGCATCTGATAGTCGGGGTGATCCCACCACTGCGCGGAGAAAATGCCGAGCTGGCCGCTCTCCACGATCTTCTGCACCTTCGCCTTGATCGCCGCATAGTACTCGGGGTTCGAGACGGGCACGTCGTGCGGATACGCCTCCGTCTCAAGCCCCGCAGGGCCACGGAACGGCAGACGATAGGTCGCGAGCACCGTGTTCTGGAGCGCCGCCGTCGCCGCCGGATCAGCCTTCAGCGCCTCGAGTGGGCTGACCCAGTCGAGTGCGTGCAGATGGTAGAAATGGATGATATGATCCTGATGCCCAAGGCACGCCGCGATGATGTTGCGGATGTAATGCGCGTTCTTCGGGATCGTGATGCCGAATGCGTCCTCCACGGCACGCAGACAGCCCAGCGCATGGGACGACGTGCAGACGCCGCAGATGCGCTGAATGTATGCCCACGCATCGCGCGGATCACGGTCGTTCATGACGAGCTCAAGCCCGCGCCATGCCGTACCGGAGGAAATGGCGTCCGTAACCTTGCCCGTTGCCTCATCGACTTGGATCTCGACGCGCAGATGCCCCTCAATGCGGGTAATCGGATCGACAACTACGTGTTTCATTCATGCACCTGCTTTCCCTCTTTTTCGAGCTGCTTCTCATGGCATTTCTTCTGCACAAGGCTCGCGCCCGCATGCGCCGCAACGCCGACTGCCGTCGCGACGGCAAGGCCTGCGCCGACCATGTCGACATCGATGCCGTCGTACTCAGGCAGACGCCGCGAGAAGGGCGCATCGTCCCAGAAGTTTGCATTGCTGCAGCCGATACAGGGTGCGCCGGACTGGATTGGATAGGACATCCCCTGATACCAGCGCAGATTGCCGCAGGAGTTGTAGGTCTCAGGGCCTCTGCACCCGAGATGATAGAGGCACCAGCCCGCCTTTGCACCCGCATCGTCGAAGCGGTCGGCAAACATGCCAGCATCGAAGAAGGGACGGCGATAGCAGGTATCGTGGATGCGGTTGCCGTAAAACTGGCGCGGACGCCCCTCCGCGTCAAGCGGGGGCAGCGTGCCGAAGAGCGCGACGTGCATGACGACGCCCGTCATGACCTCGGCGATCGGCGGACAGCCGGGCACGGCAATATACGGCTTCGCGCCGATGAAGGCACGGATGCCCTTGGACTCCGTCGGATTCGGCGCCGCCGCCTGAATGCCGCCCGCCGTCGCGCACGTGCCGTAGGCGATGACCGCCTTTGCGCCCGCCGCGACACGCTTCAGCGTCTCCTCGAAGGGATGCCCGCCCGACATGCAGGTGTAGGCATGATCGCCCGTTGCGACCGCGCCCTCGACCGCGAGGATGTACTCGCCGTAGTACTTTTTCATCGTCGCCTCGAGATGCTCCTCGAACGGCTCGCCGCAGCCCGCACTGAGGACGTGCGTGTACTCGAGCGCGATGCTGTTCAGGACGAGATCGGATGCGAGCGGCGCACCCGAGCGGATGAAGGACTCATCGCAGCCCGTGCACTCGTGCCCGTGAATCCAGATCACGACCGGCAGCGGCTTCGTCTCTGCCGCCTCGACGACCTTCGTCATCATGTCCGTGCTGAGTCCCATCAGCGAGGTGAGCGTCACGCAGCCCTTCAAGAAGCTGCGCCGACTCATGCCCTTCGCGAGATAGGACTCCCACAAGCTCTCCCTCTTACTCACATGAATCCTCCTAACAAATACACAGGCGTCCTTTTGGGCGCTTTATTAAGAACCAATACTAATCATAGAAAATATTTATTATTATACATCCTGAAGGGCGAAAAAGAAACACTGTTTTCGCTATTCTAGGAACTAATTTTATGTTCGATTTCTGTACCTAAAAAGGCTGCCCCCCGCACCAAAGGTACGACGAACAGCCTTCAAAATTCGATGGGTAGGAACGCACGCCGAAAAAACAGTGTACAACGCTCTGTAATGAGGCAATTCTGTCGCTTCCTTTTCAAGGGGAGGCGCGAGCCTCCAAGGGGAAGGCCCGCGCATTTCTGCGTGAACCCTGTGCGCGTTCGCATAGACTGCTCAGCGCAGGCGCAATATCATAGGCTCTGCTCAGCCCTTAGATATTTTTGCTCGGAAACGTGGAGGGATGCGACGCCCTCCCGCATATTTAATTGCAGGTTAATTCTAACAGGAATCGCCTGCACTGTCAATATGCGACATAAGAAAGCACTGATACATTCAGCACCGCCATTTTGGCACATCCTTTTCGCCCTGCCTGTGTCAACAAATCCTCCACATAGCCCCCGCTATGCGTCCGGTTTGTTTCCTTGGCAGGACAAAAATTCTGCACCAATCTGACGGACTTCATTGTATCAGCGCTTCCTTTATTCTCACAATGCCTTGGATTTATTTCTTGTATTTCAGCTTCTTCGCCGCCTTCTTTACGGCATCGCGCTCCTTCTCCGCCATGGTGTTCGGGCGGATCTCGGCAGCATGACCGTCGCGATCGCCGTCCGTGATGACCGTGTTTTCGCCGTCATAGGCGATGATCTCATAGGTGCGGATTGTGTTCTTTTTGAGATCCAGCACGCGGCGCTGCAGTGTATACGCCAGCTTGTCATATTCCGCATCGTGCATTGCTTCAACGAACTGTGCCCGTCCGAGGTCATTGTAGAGGATGAGCTGCCAGTAGGAGATCGTGCCGTCCGTGTTCTTCGCCATCATCGAGCGGTCGAAGAACCAGCCACGCCGCTCATCCCCCTCGATGAAGCCCCAGTCGCCGCCCGCAAGGCTGACGGGCATGATTGCAGTGAGGTCACCGTAGGCAGCGGCATCATAGGCGGAGGAGCGTCCCTCATCCGTACCGTAGCCGTACCCAATCGCCTCCTGCGGGGCTTCGTCCTTAGCCTTTTCGGCGGACGCGTCCTTTGCGGTCGTCTCGCCGTCATAGGGCATGGGGATGATCTTGCCGTTCTCATCGCGCTCGTCGAGAGATTCATCGCCGAGATCGTCCATCTCCTCATCGAGGGCAGACTCCCCCTTTTTGGGCGCTTTTGCCGTGTCTGCAGACGCATCCGACGCGGTGTCCTCCGACTCCGCCGCCGTCATCACCGCATGGATGTCCTTCTTCTCCGCGCTCTCCCCGTACGCGGGGAGGAGGAAAATGCCTGCGGCAAGCAGGAAATAAATCGCTTTCATTGTGTTCCTTCCTTATAGATACCCTGCGGGGTTGACGGGCTGACCATTGACGCGTACCTCGTAGTGGAGATGCGGGCCCGTGGAGTAGCCCGTGGAGCCGACGTAGGCGATCACCTGCCCGCGCCGTACCTCCTGACCAACCGTCACGGCAACAGCGGAGGCGTGCCCATAGCGCGTCACGATCCCGCCGCCGTGGTCGACATCGACCATGTTGCCATAGCCGCTGCCGTTCCATCCCGCTGATGTCACAACGCCGTCTGCCGTCGCAACGATGGGCGTGCCCGTCTCAGCGGCGATATCGATGCCCTGATGGAACTCCGTCCCGTTCCAGCGCAGTCCGTAGGGCGAGCTGACATAGCCCGATGTCGGCCAGATCGACGGCACAGTATGTGCCGCATCGTCCGAGGTGTAGGCGGCTGCACCCGGGAAGTTCGCACGCATCGTCTGCGCAAGCAGATCGAGCGAGGAGCGGCGTGCTGCCATGCGTGTCTCGATCATCTCGAGCGCCTCACCGAGCTCTGCCGTTGTCAGGTCATGCGGTGCGCCGCCCGTGGGTGCCTCTGCCGCCTCCTGTACGGGTGTCACCTCGTCCGCTTCGGCAGGCGGCGCACCAATGAGCGCACGCAGACCATCCTCGGAGCGATGGAGCGTGTCGAGATCCTGCTGGAGCGCGGCCGCCTTTTTCGACACCTGCAGGATCTGCTCCTGCTGTATACGGTTTGCCTCGCGCAGCTGTGCCGTCTCCGCCTCATGCGCCTGTCCGTTCATAAGGGTGTAGACAGAGAGCACGGATGCCGCTGCGAGGACGGCGACCGCTGCCCCGGCTCCGACGGCAATCATGCGCAGGGAGCTGAGGGAGAGCTTCACTGTGCGTGTTACGTCTTCCTCATTGTCGATGAATTGGATTTTATAGCGCTTTTTCTCTTCTTCGTTCAAATTTTTCTCCTCTATATGTCATCCGTATTTCGCCCTCCTATCCTAGCCGAAAAAAATGAAAACCTGCTGAGTGTCAGCAGGTTTAATATGAGTCTCAATACTGAATCGGCAGGGGCTGAGACATTGCCTCTTTCAGCACGCCCTTTTCCTCGTCCGTAAGCGAATACTCCGAGGAACCGTTCTTGATTGGCTTGATGTAGCTGCGCGAGTCCGCACGTGCGAAGATGCTCGAGAAGATCACGCCGTCGTTGTTCGCGTCGAGCATGGCGACGGAGTAGCTCAGATCGCCACCCATATCCTCGAATGCGCGAAAGCGCACGGAAGCAACGCGCACGAGCGCCTTGCGGATGAACTGGCGAATGAGTTCATTTTCCTCGAGGATGCGCGCGTTCGTCGCAGAGACCTTCTCCACCTCATGAACGTGCTGGATCAACATGCTCTCGAGATCCTCCGTCTCCGAGCCGCGCATCATCGCACGATAGCGGCTGTTCATCGTCGAGAGGCGCACCATCGTGTAGATGACCAGTATCAATAAGACCAAAATCAGCAGCATGGAGGCGAGCAGGAGCGTCGTCTCATGCGATGCAATATAGTTGACGAGATTGTTCAGAAACAATGCTTTCTTCCCTTCTTTCCTACATTTCTCGGCATGTTCACACGGTAAATTTCTGTGTGGAGATGGCGCGCAGCGCCGCCCGCTTGTCCTCCTTTGCCGCGCCGTCTGCGCCGGTGAGCAGTCCCAGCAGACGCTCAAGATCATCTGCGGAGAAATAGCTGATCTCGAGGCGTCCCTTGCCCTGCTCACGCCCCTCCTGTATGCGGACTTTCGTCCCAAGGCTGCGTGTCAGGCGCTCCTCCGCCTCGCGCACGAAGATATCCGGGGTGCGCTTTGTGACGGGCTGCGCCGTCTTCTTGAGTGCGTTCGGATCTTTGATGAGACGCTTCACAAGTGCCTCTGCCCCGCGCGCGGAGAGCTCATGCTCCTGGATATACTCTGCTGCCTCGCGCTGTAGTGCCGCACTGCCGAGTGTGAGGAGGGGACGTACCTGTCCCATCGTGAGGACACCATTTGCAACAAATGCCTGTACCTCATCGGCGAGCCGCAGGAGACGGACGCTGTTTGCAATCGCCGAGCGGCTGCGCGCAACGCGTCGCGCCAGCTCCTCCTGTGAGAGGCGGAACTCCGTCAAGAGGCGCTCGTATGCACGCGCCTCCTCGATCGGGTTCAGATCCTCGCGCTGGATGTTCTCGATGAGTGCCATCTCCGCCAGCTCTGCATCCGATGCCGTGCGAAAGACGACGGGGACAGTCGCGAGCCCTGCGAGTCGTGCCGCGCGCAGACGGCGCTCGCCCGCGATGAGCTCGTACTTCCCTCCGCCAATATCGCGCACGGAGAGGGGCTGGAGGATGCCATGGCGCACGATGGATTCACGCAGCTCCTCGAGCGCAGCTTCGTCGAACTCGCGGCGCGGCTGGAAGCGGTTCGGAACGATGGCGACCACGGGCAGCTCTGCCGGTTTTCCCGTCTGCGCCGCAGGCTCCTCTGTCTCCGGGGGAGCGGGCTGTTCTGCCGGTTTCGGCGCGCCTGCAAGAGCATTTTTCCCAAGCCCGAGTGCACCGAGTCCGCGCCCGAGTCCGCCTGTCTTAGCTTTCTTCACGCTTCATGACCTCCCTTGCCAGTGCGATATAGGTCTCCGCGCCGCGCGACGTGATGTCATAGGAGGTGATCGGCTGCCCGAAGGACGGTGCCTCCGAGAGACGCACGTTGCGCGGAATCAGGGTCTCGTAGAGTGCCGCACCGAAGACATTTTTCACCTCATCGACCACCTGAGTCGCGATGCGCGTGCGGCTGTCGTACATGGTCATGACGACTCCCTGCACGGTGAGCGCAGGATTCACGCTCTCCTGCACGAGGCTGATTGTGTTCATCAGCTGCGCCACCCCCTCGAGCGCGTAGAACTCGCACTGGATCGGGATGAGGACGGCGTGCGCCGCCGCGAGCGCGTTCAGCGTGAGGAAGCCGAGGGACGGCGGACAGTCGATGAAGATGTAGTCATAGTCATGCTCCACGACAGTCAGGGCATCTCGAAGGCGCGTCTCCCGCCGCTCCATCCCCGCGAGTTCCACCTCCGCACCCGCGAGTTCGACGTTCGCGGGCAGGACATCGACGCGATACTCCGAGGCGACGATAGATTCCCGAAGGCTGCGCCCCTCAATGAGGACGCGATAGGTCGTGGACATGAGCATATTCTTGTCGATGCCGAAGCCGCTCGTCGCGTTCCCCTGCGGGTCGATGTCGACGAGCAGGACGCGGCGTTTTGCGCGTGCGACAGCAGCGGCGAGGTTGACGGCTGTAGTCGTCTTGCCGACGCCGCCCTTCTGGCTGGCAATCGCTATGATCTTTGCCACGGGATCATCCTTTCTGCGCGGATGTGGAATCTTTCTTTTTAGAACAGCACCTTCGCGAGGTGCAGATACTCAGGGTCGAGCTGCTTCTTGTTGTTCACGGCATCGTAAAGGTTGACCGAGACGACATGCCCCTTGCTGTAGCCGAAGACAACACCCGAGAGACCCGAGATCAGCGCAAGAGCCGCCTGCTCACCGAGCTGGCTCGCACGGACGCGGTCGATGACCGTCGGTGCGCCGCCGCGCTGAATGTGCCCGAGCACGGAGACGCGCGTCTCGATGTCCGTATGCTTCGCGATGTAGTCGCAGACTTCCTGTCCGCTCGCCGCCCCCTCGGCAACGACAATGAGGATGTAGCGCTTGCCCCTGTCATACGCGGCAGTCAGGCTGTTCGTGATCTCCTCAAGGTCGAACTCCTCCTCAGGCACGAGGATGTACTCCGCGCCGCCCGAGATGCCCGCAACGAGTGCGAGCCAGCCGCAGTTGCGACCCATGACCTCGAGGACAATGACGCGGCGGTGTGCCGACGCCGTGTCGCGTAGCTTGTTGATTGCATCGATGATTGTGTTCGCAGCCGTATCGCAGCCAATCGTGTAGTCCATGCCCCAGACATCGTTGTCGATCGTGCCCGGCAGGCCGACAATGGGGAAGCCATATTCCTCCGAGAGCAGCTGCGCGCCGCGCAGAGAGCCGTCACCGCCGATGACGCAGAGCCCCTCTATCCCACGCTTAATGAGATTTTCATGGCCAAGGCGGCGTCCCTCAGGCGTCTGCCAGCGCTTGCAGCGTGCCGTCCCGAGGAAGGTGCCGCCACGCTGGATGATGTCGCCCACATCCTTGGACTCCAGCTCACGCAGATCCTCCTCAAGCAGCCCGTGATAGCCGTCGTTGATTCCCCAAACTTTCACACCCTCGTAGAGTGCCGTGCGTGCAACCGCGCGCGCTGCCGCATTCATCCCCGGGCTGTCTCCCCCGCTCGTCATGATTGCAATACTCTTTAACACGACTCTTCCTCCCCTGCCCATTTGTATATACGCACAAAAAACGCGCTTCCATATTCATTGAACTTCCTTCATCATATCATAAATGACAAAAAAAATCCCCTCTTTTTTGAGAGGATTGCATGAAATTGTTTCACGTGAAACAATTTCATCCTTCACGTGCGAGATCACGAAAGCGCGTGTATTCCTTCTGGAAGAACATCTTCACGGTGTCGGTCGCGCCGTTACGATGCTTTGCAATGCTCAGCTCCGTGATATTCGCGTTCTCCGTGTCCTGATTGTAGTAGTCCTCGCGGTAGAGGAACATGACGATGTCAGCGTCCTGCTCAATGGAGCCGGACTCGCGCAGATCGGAAAGCATCGGTCGCTTATCCGAACGCCCCTCCGTTGCACGTGAGAGCTGCGAGAGGACGATGATCGGCACACTCAGCTCGCGCGCCAACACCTTGAGTGAGCGCGTCATCTCTGCAACGGCAAGCGTGCGGTTCTCAGCGCGCCCCGGTGCCTGGATGAGCTGGAGGTAGTCGATTGCAATGAGATCGAGTCCGCGCTCCGCCTTCAGACGACGTGCGCGCGTGCGAATGTCCATCACCGTCGTGCTGCTCGTATCGTCAAAGTAGAGGTTCGTCTTTATCATGCGGTCTGCGACCTTGACGAGGCGGCTCCACTCCTCCTCATCCAGCTCTCCGCGTGCCAGATGGGTTGCATCAATCTGCCCCTCGGCGCAGAAGATACGATGCATCAGCTGCTCGCGCGGCATTTCGAGGGAGAAGAATGCAACCGTGCCCCCCTGCAGGGCGACATGGGTCGCGAGGTTGAGAACAAACGCCGTCTTGCCCATTGCGGGACGTGCCGCAACGATGATAAGGTCGGATTTTTGGAGGCCACGCGTGACGGAGTCGAGGGTCGCAAGTCCCGTCGATAGGCCCGTAATTCCGCCCTTGGACTGCGCGAGCTGATTCACACGATCCACGGCATCAAAGACAACGTCCTTGATCGGCGTGAAGGTGCCTGTTGTACGCCCGCCCGCAATCGCAAGGATCTTCTGCTCGGCACCATCCAGCTGGACGGCAATATCCTCGCTGCCCTCGTATGCCATGCCCGCAATCTCCGTACTCACATCGATGAGTGAGCGTAGGATCGCCTTTTCCTTGACGATCTTCGCATAGTGGGCGAGATTCGCCGTACTTGGCACGCTGTTCGTCAAATTTGCGAGAAAGGTAATTCCGCCGACCTGTTCGAGGAGCCCGCTCTTTCTAAGCGACTCCGTCACGGTCACGATGTCTACGGGTTCGCCCTCACGCACCAAGCTCTCCATCGCCTCGAAGACAACGCGGTGCGCCTGGCGATAAAACTCATCTGAACGCAGGAGTTCAATCGCCTGCGTGACAGCCTCCTTCTTAAGCATCATTGCCCCGAGCACGGACAGCTCCGCCTCGATGCTCTGCGGTGGAACGCGTCCTTCCGGCATCATTCTCCCTCCTTCTCTTTCCACTTCTCATCCGCAAAGAGCACGGAAAACGCCTCCTCCGCCTTCTTCAGGCGATGGATTGTGAGCCCTAGATGCTCCTCGGGGATGTCCTTCTTGTTCTCCCACGGGATGATGAGCGTTGAGATACCCGCCTGCCGTGCGCCGTACGCCTTCTCAAAGACGCCGCCCACGGGTTTGATCTCTCCCTGCAGGGAGATCTCGCCCGTCACGGCCACATCCTGCCGAATCGCTGCGCCCGTCACGGCACTCACGATTGCGGCGAGAATTGCCGTACCCGCGCTCGGGCCGTCGATGTTGCCCCCGCCAATCACGTTTACGTGGATGTCATAGTCGTGGATGTCTCGTCCTGTGAGCTGTCGCATGACGGACGCTGCATTGAATACGGAGTCCTTCGCCATAGAGCCCGCCGTCTCATTGAAGCGCACGGTTCCCTTCCCCTTCTCCGCCGCAGGAAAGGCGACCGCCTCGATCTCGATGATCGATCCGAGGAAGCCCGCAACACCGAGGCCAAAAACTCTGCCGACGGCGGGTGTATCTGATGCCTTTTTCCGCCCAAATTGATAGAGGCGGCTGACCTGGGCGACCTCGTAAATGTCGTCCTTTGTGACGAGGAGAGGGGGCGCGGCGGGGGCGGATGATGTTTCACGTGAAACATTGCCTTCGCTTTGCTCCGTATCCTGCGGCACGATTGTTTCACGTGAAACAATCTGCTCGATCTCCGTATCTGCAAGGCGGTTCAGCGCGAGACTGTAGGCGTCCGCGAGGATGTTGATCGCCTTGCGACCCTCAATCGTATACTCGCTGATAAGCTGCGCCGCGCCGTCGCCAAGCCTGACATTCAGCCTCTCAGCCGCATTCTCGACAATCGTCAGGATGTGCGCGGGTGTCAGCGGCTCGAAGTAGATCTCCGCACAGCGTGAGCGCAACGCAGGGTTGATATGCTCTGCGTCACGCGTTGTCGCACCGATGAGGACAAAGTCCGCAGGCGCACCCTCCTCAAAGAGCTTGCGAATATAGGGAGGCACGCGCTTGTCGTCGGGATCGTAATACGCCGACTCGAAGTAGGCACGCTTGTCCTCGAGCACTTTAAGCAATTTGTTTTGCAGCATCTCGTCCATCTCGCCGATCTCGTCGATGAATAGAATACCGCCGTGCGCATCCGTCACAAGTCCCGGCTTCGGCTCGGGGACGCCGCTGTCCGCGAGGCTCTTCTGTGCACCCTGATAGATGGGGTCATGCACGGAGCCGAGCAGGGGGTTCGTCATATCGCGCGGATCCCAGCGCAACGTCGTCCCATCCGTCTCCACAAAGGGAGCCCTCTCGCCGAACGGCGATACGGCACGCTTCTTCGCCGCCTCGAGCACGAGGCGCGCTGCCGTAGTCTTGCCCACACCCGGCGGCCCATAGAGGAGGAGATGCTGCGGATAGGGCGAGGAGAGCTTTGCCATGAGCGAGCGCACAGCGCGCTCCTGCCCCACAATCTCATCGAAGTTCTGCGGCCGTAGGAGCTCCATAACAGACTGTGTAAGGCGGATACTCTCGAGCTCCTCGAGATCCTCACGCTTTTTCTTGTCGTGCGGCGACTCCGTCCCCGGGCTTTCCTCGGAGATCACCTGCCGGCGTATGTCGTCCACATACTCCTCGTGATCCTTCTCGAGCTTCTCGCTTACCTTGCGCTCGATCCGATCCTCGAGATCACGGCGTGCGAGGATACCCGCAAGCTGCTCCGTCATGCGGCTGATGATCTCGGGAAGCTCTGCCTCCGACGGCGGCGGCGAGAGCAGCGGATCCTCCTCGAGAATGCGCATGAGCGCCAACACACGCTCACGTCGGTTCTCCGAGCGCATGAGCGCCATTGCGTTCATCTTACCCGCCTGAATGACGAGTCGTTCTGTACCCATCGAGTCGGCAAGCATGCGAAAGATCACCGCAATCTCCGCATCAATGCGCGCCTCGGGTGACAGCTCGGGCGGCTTCTCCTTGTGCCCGTCTCCGCCAAATAAGTCCTTAAAAAATGACATAGAAAATGTTTCCTTTTGTATAAGAGAGGCTGATGAGATGATCCTCATCAGCCCGATGGATGAAATTGTTATACTTCCTACTCTTTCTTCACGTGAATCTTGATCGTGGTGGAGATGTTCGGATGCACCTTGATGATTGCCTCGTACAGCCCCTCACCCACAACCTCGCCGCGAATCGTAATCTTGCGGCGATCCACGTCAATGTTCTTCTTTTTCAGGGCCTCGGCGACATCCTTGCCCGTCACCGCGCCGAATAGGCGCCCATTCTCGCCGATGCGTACGGGAATCTCCACCTCGACCTTCTCGAGCTGGGCGGCCATCAGCTTCGCCTCATCGACCGCCATCGCGTCCTTGCGCGCCTTTGCGCCC
This sequence comes from Selenomonas sp. oral taxon 138 str. F0429, assembly GCF_000318175.2. NCBI lineage: Bacteria > Bacillati > Bacillota > Negativicutes > Selenomonadales > Selenomonadaceae > Selenomonas > Selenomonas sp. oral taxon 138. The sequence goes on from NZ_KB290939.1 coordinate 55,466, forward strand.
GCCTGCGTCTTTGCAACATTCACATTCTCGCTGCTCGCGGGCAGCGCGAGCTTCTTCGGCAGGAGGAAATTGCGTCCATAGCCGTCCGCAACCTCCACGATCTCGCCCTTTTTTCCGATATTCTTAACGTCCGCCTGCAGTATGACCTTCATGGTTGTCACTCTCCTCTATATATGCCCTTGCCTGTTCGACGACATTGCCGCGCACCACGCTGAGCGGCACGCCCTTCACCTGCGCGCCTGCCACATTTGCGTGCCCGCCGCCACCGAACGCCTCCATAATCACCTGAACATTCATCTCGCCCGTCGAGCGCGCACTGATGCCGACCACATCGCCGGGCAGCTGGAAGACGTAGATGCTCATGCGCACCCCGTCCACGCGCAGCATGCCGTCCGCCGCCTGCGCCGCGATGATCTGCCCATTCGGCAGACGCTCGGGAATGCTTCCGACGATCAGCCCGCCGGGGAAATACTCCGCATTTGCCTTCGCGCGGGCGAGCGCCACCGTCGTTTCATAGTCACTCTGGAACAGCGCCCGGACGAGCACGGGATCTGCGCCCGCACGTCTGAGGTACGCCGCCGCATCAAAGGTGCGGACACCCGCGCCGACGTTGAAATTCTTCGTATCTACGACCACACCCGAGTAGAGCGCCGTCGCATCGAGACGCGTCGGCCGCACACTGTCGCCAAAGTACATGAGCAGCTCCGTCACCAGCTCACTCGCCGAGCTGGATGCTGTCTCGATGTAAACGAGCAGCGGATTCTTGACGAAATTCTCGCTGCGGCGGTGATGGTCGATCACAACGATCTTCGGAATGCGGTCGAGCAGCGTCGGATCGGCAAGGATGTGCGGGATATGCGCATCCACCACAACGAGCAGCGCAGAGAGGGATGCAACGCCCGCAATATCGCCGGGACGGACAAAGAGACCGTCGTATGCCTCATCCTTCTGCACCATGTCAAGAATGCGGTCGATGCCCTCGTTCATATCACTGAGGACGATGTGCACGGGCTTGCCGAGCGCGCGTGCCATGCAGGCAACGCCCATCGCAGCGCCGAAGCAGTCGTAGTCCTCGTTATGGTGCCCCATGACGTAGATCTCGTCCGCACCCTCCATAATGTCGCGCAGAGCATGTGCCACCACGCGCGCCTTGACGCGTGTGTGCTTCTCGACCGCCTTTGCCTTGCCGCCGAAGAACTGCGTCTTGCCACCAATATCGAGCGCCACCTGATCGCCGCCGCGTCCGAGTGCGAGATCGAGCTTTGCCTCTGCCTCCTCGCCGAGCTCCTTCAGCGACTGATCGTCCGCGAGCGAGAGCCCGATCGAGAGCGTCACGGGGAGCCCCTTCGAGTTGACAATCTTGCGCACCTGATCGAGGATATCGAATTTCTCCGCAATCGCGTGATCGAGCGAAGAGCGATCCAGCATCGCCACGAACTCTCCATCGGAGATGCTGCGCATAAATCCGCCGAGTCCATTCATCCAGGCATCCAAACGCTCACGCACAGCGAGCAGCAGCATGGACTTCTCCGCCTCCGACTGCCCCTGCATGATCTCATCGTAGTTGTCGAGCTGAATGTAGAGGAGGGCAGTACGGCTTGCGCGGAAGCGCTGCTTGAGATCGGCAAGCTCCGTCTCATCCTCGACGTAAAACGCCATCAGAGGATCCATCTGCGGCGGCGTCGGCACCGTACGATGGTAGACATGATAGGTGCGCCCCTCATGTGCGAAGCGATACTCCCCCTCCGTGCCCCAGATCTCCTCGATTTTGAAATCCGGCCAGAAATCCAAAACCGGCGTCCCCTGCTCCGGCTTTATCCCGCCGAGATACTCCTCGACCTGACGGTTGCACCATTCGAGGTGTCCGTCCTTCTCCACCACGAGGATCGCCTGCGGGAGCCGATCCACAGCGTAGTTCATCACATCGTTGACATTGCGGATAATGCCCATACAATAGCGTTCAAATCGCCGTTCCCTGTCACGACATCGTTCCCACGCAAACGCCGCAAGCAACGCCCACAAAAGGAGCGCGGCAGTCCCCACGTAGGAGTTGTAGCAGAACGTCACAAGTGCAAGCGCGAGCATGACGATCAGGTGGACCGTGAGATCGACCCACGCGGATAAATTCCGCGGCATAGAATCACCTTCTTTATATGGATAACGTATATACAATATATTTCTTATTGACGTTCACGGAACTTCTTTCGATAGTCAAACGCGATGTCGAACAGCCCCGTCCACGAAACAATCTGCGTCATAAAGCCGTTCACCGCAATGAAGATATAGATGATGATGCGCATGAACGAGGACACATTGAACCGCTTCATCAGGAACTGCACAAGGGAGAGCCCCTGCACGAGCCCCGCAGCAAACGAAATGAGATAGCCGTTCAGCGCCGCCTGATAGAGCCACGAAATATCGCGGGTTGTGCCCCAGTAAATCCCGATCAGCGAGAACGCAAAGAGATAGGAGAAGAAGATCGGCAGCCGCCACTCTGTAAAGGCTGGCAGCCCCTTCGCCGGAATCCCTAGGCGGACGAGTACCTTGCGCAGCACGACAAACGATGCCGTGACCTCAATCACGGAACTCCCGAGGAAGAGCGCGGGCAGCATCAGCACAAAGAGCTCAAGCACCTGCGTCGACGCCGCGCGTGTCTCCTCCAGCTGCGCCTCATCCATTCCGAGGGAACGGTACATAGCAAGGGTCTCATCCATCGTCTCATTTGCCATCGAGACATCCATCGCGAACGGATTCAGCCCGAAGATCAGGAGCATCATCCCCGCAGCAGCCGCCTTGCCCGCGAGTGAGGCAAGCGCCCCACCTGTAAGGGCGCGTACGGTGTCCGCACCGCGCCGAAAGAGCGCCCCGAGGACAAGCCCCGTCGGCGCAAACGAGAGGACGAAAAACGCCCCCGTCACGGGCGTTGCAAAGAGCATCGTAAGGATGAGAGATGCCGCTGCCGCAAGCATCCCCCAGCGCAGACCCTCGCGCACAGTCACGAGCGCGATAAAGACCGGCCAGAACATCCCCATCATCATTGTCAGCATGGGCAGATAGATTGCCGCGAGCTCGTAGACCACCGCCGCGGCAGTCATCACCCCCGCCGTCGCAGCGGGTCTTGCACCTTGCTCACTCATTCCATATCCTTTCAGCGGATTTGTCCGCATATCGTTACATGTTGAAAGACTTACCTATTATAGCAGATTTTAGCTGTGCTGTCACGGAGTCCATCAGTCCCCCATAATGCCCGCCATCCTGAGCAGGTACTGCGCATTCGTCGTGCGGCAGCGCCCCTCGCGAATCTTGAAGTCAAAGAGGATCTTGTCCCCCTCGTAGTGCTCCTCAAAATGCGCATTCTCCACGGGCACGCCCTCGCTCCCGAGATCGCAGAGCTCGAAGTCATGCGTCGTCACAATTGTGATCGCGTGCGGCAGGGTCAGACGGCGGATCGCCTCGCGCGCGCCGACAATGCGGTCGGCAGAGTTCGTCCCGCGAAAGATCTCGTCAATCAGGATCAGCATGGGACGCCCGCGCTTGCTGTACGTCATCATCTTCTTGATGCGCAGGAGTTCTGCGTAGAACGTCGAGATGCCTCCCGCGAGATCGTCGCTGATCTGAATGGAGGTATAGACTGCCATTGGGGTGAGGGCAAAGGACTGTGCGCACACAGGAGCTCCAGCGTATGCCAAAACAGCGTTAGAGCCCAGCGTTCGCATATACGTTGTCTTGCCAGACATATTCGAGCCCGTGATGACGAGCGTGCCCGCAGAGAGATGCGCATCGTTCGGCGTCGCCGCCTCCTCGGAGATCACGAGCGGCATGGCCCCCTCTGCCATGAGCTGCGGCGCATCCCCCTCCAGGAACGTCGGGAAGGCATGCACTGCACGCGTATGTCCGATGCGCGCGAGTGAGAGCAGCACCTCCACCTCTGCCCAGACCTTCAGCCAGCCTGCAGCAGCTTTTCCCGCCTGTATCCGCCAATGCGAAAAATACGCCATGCAGTGCAGATCCCAGAGCAGAATTCCATTCGCAAGGAAGAAGAAGAGAATGTTCCGCCGCGTAGCCGCACACTGCGCGAGCGTCGTCAGACGACTCTGCGCCTGTGTCGCACGCACGGGCGCAAAGAGCGGCGCAAGCACCTCGCGGAACGCTTCCCCGCGCAGGGGTGCGCGCTCGAGCGTGCGAAAGATCCGCCCGTAGAGCCTGAGCTCTCGTGCCATATGTCCGAGCGGGGCGAGTTCGCGCTGCGTGCGCGTGTAAAACGCCATTGCCACCGTCAGATTGAACATGAATAGCACAATCGGAATCGTCCACGCACCGTGGAAGAACGCCGCCCAGAGAAAGGAAAGAACAAAGGCGTTTGCAAATACAATGCCAATACAAGAGATAAGTTTTAGCGACCCTTTGAGAGGATGTGCGAGCTCCTTTGCCAGTTCGCGTGTATCGTGCCCATCCGGCAGACGTGCCCCACGTGCCTCGAGCTCAATACAGAGGAGGGGATGCGCGAGGAGCTCCGCCACCGCCGCCTGACGACGCCGCGTGCGATCCAGATCGCGCGGCGTCGCCGTGAGCGCCGCCGCAAGCCGCTCGCGCCCCGCCTGTGTGCGCGCCGCACAGAGATACTGATAGAGCGACGCCGTGCCGAAGATATGCAGATCGCGGTCGGGCGGACGTTTCTCCTTCGCGTAGGCGGCGCCGTCCTCGGGCAGATTCTTCCACGCACCTGAGAACCGCTCGAGATAGCCCGCCGTCACTGCAAGATACGCCTTTGTCAGCAGGCGCAGCCGCTCGAGCTTCCGATGGCGCGCGACAAGCACGACAAAGAGCAGCAGGAGAAAGCCCCCCAGCATAAGTTCGGCGGACGAGCCCACATCGTAGCCGTGAAGCAGTGTGATGAGCATCGCGGGAAAGACAAGTGTACGAGCGAGGATATAGCGCGTACGCTGCGTATTCTGTGAGCGTTCAAGTGCGAGCGTATTCTCCCGCACATTTTCATAGAACAATTTATTCAAGAGGAGACTCCTTCATAGGGAGGCACTGATAAATTCTGCACCAATCTGACAGACCTCATTATTACCAGTGATTCCTTGATTTTTACAATAATTCTTATTATAACACAGGATCAGCACCTCATGTAGACAATTTTTCCCAAAACTGTTACAATATGCAGAAGATTGGAGGGATGCTCTTGCATGATTTGGACGCTGCCATCCGACGCACGGAGGAAGCCATGCGGATCCTCGAGCGACGCATGCAGCACGCTGTCGGCGACCTCGACTACGAGTCCTATCTCCACGAAAAACGGGCTCTCACCGCCGCCCTCCTCGCCCTCCGAAAACGCCGGGAACGGGAGGAAAATTTCAGTCAAAATTCAGCATCGTCGGATAGGATAAAAGGCAAATAGTCAGATGTTTGATGAGAAAGAAAGGAACTTACGATGTCACAACGCATGACCATGGAGGAAGTCCTCAAAGAATACGGCGTCCCGCAGCTGCGCCTCGACGTGCACGCGACGCGCACCGACCTGCTGAAGCTGCGCGAGAAGCTCATGGCGATCCGCGACCTCTCGGACGGGCGCGAGCAGGGCTATCTCGACATTGAGTGCAAGCTCTACATCGACGTGGACGACATCGACCGCTATCTCTCGGGCGAGCTCGACACGGTCGGCGAGATCTACGCCTTCCCCGAGGACGTGAAGTCCTATCGGGAGTAGGATGTACTAAATTCTGCAAGACACCTCGCCATGCGCTGCTCCTAAGCAAACCCTAGTGGAGCAAGCGGAAACGAGGGAACGTTCTGCCCCCTGCGGATTTCTTTCGTTCAAGCGCGCAGCGCGCGTTTAAGAAGTCCGCAGGTATTTAGGCAGATAAGTGTCCGACCGCTTGCGTAACTAAGCGTTTGCGTGGAGCGCGCGGGTAATATACAGCGAATACCGGGGTGCTTCCCCGTTTCGAACGATATGTTTATAAAGGAGAACATCGAATGAAACTAAAGAAACTTATCGCTGCGGCGATGGTCGGCTCGCTGACCTTTACCACCCCCCTCATCCTCCCGCAGACCGTGCAGAGCACCCTCGGCGCGCAAGCAGAGGCAGCAAAGGGCGGCGCACGCATCGCGCCGAAGGCGGCACCCAAGGCTGCACCCGCAGCGCCCGCAGCGCAGAGCGGCAGCCAGAGCAAGTCCGTCTCCGGCAACGGTGAGGGATATGCACCGTCTAAGAACGCAAGCCAGCTCGATAAGAACGCACCCGCTGCAGGGGCAAAGGCGAATACGCCCGGCGCAGCAAATGCCGCAAATGCAGCGCAGAGAGGCACGGGCTGGGGCAACACCCTGCGCAACATCGGACTCCTCGCGGGCGGTATGATGCTTGGCGGACTGCTCGCCTCCATGTTCGGGATGGGCGGCGGGATGTTCGCCGACATCCTCGGTGTCCTGGCGAACGTCGCCATGGTATTCGTCGCATTCATCGCGATCCGCTGGCTCTGGAACCGTTTCCGCGGACGCAAGGAAGAGAACGTCTACCAGAATGCGGCACGTCCCGCAGCTGCACCGCAGCCGCCCATCACGGACATCCGTCCGCAGGGCGCACCTGCACCGCGTATGGCATCCCCTGCACACACGCAGATGGATGTTGCCGGCGAAAGCCCGCGCATGATTGCCGACCGCTATCGGAATCGCTAAAATAAAAAGGAGCTGCTCTGAGAGCGCCCCTTCCACCATGCTTCGCATGGTCCCCCTCCCCCGTATTGACGGGGGAGGCTTTTTATTTCCTCTCTTTTACAATAAATAAAAAACAATTATATAAAATAACGATAAATAACTATAAATTACAATAAATACTCGCAGAAAATATGCGCCCGTAATCGTATTTCCTCTTGAAAAAGGCTTTCATATCATCCATAATAAGAAATAGACAAGTATTGTAAAGGAGTATCACAATATGAAAGAATCTGCCTACGCCGCCGTCGACACCCTCATTGCGCGCTATCCCGCGCTCGAGCCGTGCGGCGGAGATATCCGCGCCGCCATAGAGGCGCTCGCTGCCTGCTACCGTGCGGGCGGCAAGCTCATCGTCTGCGGGAACGGCGGCTCTGCCTCCGATGCCGAGCACATCGTCGGCGAGCTGATGAAGGGCTTCCTCCTGCCACGCCATCTCGATGAGTACATCCTCTCAAAACTCCACGCGGCATGCGATGCAACAGATCCGATGACGGTCGACTACTTCATGCAGAACCTGCAGGGTGCACTCCCCGCAGTCTCACTGCCCTCGCAGCTCGCAATCAGCACGGCGTTCTCAAACGATCAGGCCCCCGACCTCACCTTTGCCCAGCAGGTATTAGGACTCGGAAAGCCCGAGGACGTCCTCCTCGGCATCACGACCTCGGGCAACTCGAAGAACGTCCTCTACGCCTTCCGCATGGCGCAGGCGCTCGGACTCACGACCATCGCCCTCACAGGCGCCTCGGGCGGCAAATGCGTCTCGGGCGGCTACGCCGACATCACGATCAAGGCACCCGAGGAGGAGACGTACAAGATTCAGGAGTACCACCTCCCCATCTACCACACCCTCTGCATCGCCGTCGAGGAGGAATTCTTCGGCGCAGAATAATTTCATCATACAAAGGAGGAATCCCAATGCCACTCACCCACGCGGATTTCATGAAGCTCGCGAACGGCAGCGACATCCGCGGCGTCGCCGTCGCAGGCGTCGAAGGCGAGCCCGTCACCCTTACCCCCGAGGCTGCGAACCGCATCGCGGCGGGCTTTGTCCGCCTACTCACGGAGAAGACCGGTAAGAAGCCCGAGGAACTGCAGATCGCCGTCGGCCACGACTCGCGCATCTCTGCGCTCGCGATCAAGGACTGCGTCCTCACGGGACTCACCCACACGGGCGCGCACGGCATCGACTGCGTCCTCGCCTCCACCCCTGCCATGTTCATGGCGACCATCTTCGAGGACACGGCGGCGGACGGCTCCATCATGATCACCGCGAGCCACCTCCCCTACAACCGCAACGGGCTGAAATTCTTCACCGCTGCGGGCGGCGCGGACAAGGAGGACATCAAGAAGATCCTCACCTACGCTGCAGAGGCCGAGGAGGCGCACGGCACCCTCGACAACGTGCTGAAATTTGACCTCATTGGCCGCTACAGCGAGCACCTCGTCCAGAAAATCCGCACAGCACTCGGCGGCGAGGAAAAACCGCTCGCGGGCATGCACATCGTCGTCGATGCGGGCAACGGTGCGGGCGGCTTCTTCGCAGGGCGCATCCTCACCCCGCTCGGTGCAGACACCTCGGGCAGCCGCTACCTCGACCCCGACGGACACTTCCCGAACCACATCCCGAACCCCGAGGATCCGAAGGCAATGCTCGCCATCAAGGAAGCCGTCGTCGAGAACGACGCCGACCTCGGACTCATCTTCGACACCGACGTCGACCGCATGAGCGCCGTCCTCGCGGACGGTACGGATGTCAGCCGCAACGCACTCATCGCCATGATGGCGGCAATCCTCGCACCCGACTACCCCGGCTCCACCATCATCACCGACTCCGTCACCTCCGACGGCCTGCACGACTTCCTCGAGAACGACCTGCACCTCAAGCACCTGCGCTACATGCGCGGCTACAAGAACGTCATCAACGAGTGCATCCGCCGCAACGAGGCGGGCGAGGTCTCACCACTCGCCATCGAGACCTCGGGGCACGGCGCACTCTCTGAGAACTACTACCTCGACGACGGCGCCTACCTCGCCGTGAAGCTCATCATCGCAGCCGCAAAGGCACGCGCCGAAGACAGAACGCTCGACGACCTCATCGTAAACCTCCGCCAGCCCGCCGAGGCACGCGAGATCCGCATCAAAATCAAAGATGTGGACGATGTGAAAGCGTACGGCAAGGAAGTCCTTGCCGCGTTCGAGGAACGAGCAAAGGCAAAGGGTCTCACGATTGCAGAGCCATCCTACGAGGGCGTGCGCATCGTCTTTGACGGCGGCTGGGCACTGCTGCGCATGTCCCTACACGATCCGAACATGCCGCTCAACATCGAGGCGGACGCCGCAGGCGGCGCAGACGAGATCGAGCGCACGGTCAAAGAGCTCATCAGAGGCTTTGACGCCCTCGACCTCTCGGGATTCCAAAACTAAATAGATCGGAAGCACACTATAGACTGCTGCATGAGAATCCCATGCAGCAGTTTTTCTATCCTCACTTAGCCCCACAGTCTCATTTTACAATTTTCGCTCTATGTTATAGTATGCAATATCCTTATTTTATGATATACTATTCATTATTCTAAACTGATCGGCAGAAAACACCTCCCCACCCGAGACCGGAGGGAAAGCAGGTACATGACAAAATTCTTCCACAACATATGGGACAGCCGCGTTCTGCTCCTGTGCGGCGCGCTGATTGCAGCGCTTGCGACGCACACATGGCAGACCCTTTCGTATGCGCCGTACACGCCAACCCATGTGCAGTATGCCGTCCTCGAGGGAGAACCCGAGTACAAGGACATCATCGGCTTCGACCCCGCGCATTTCGACTGGCAGCCGTATGACTATCCCATCCCGCCGCCCATGCCGCCGGGGACGACCACAGTCTACCTCTCGTGGCAGATTCCCGCAACAACACCACTCTTTATCGACCATGTCCTCTTTACGACGACAAATCAGGACGCCTACGTCTACCTCGACAACGAGCTCATCTACATCCACGGCGACTGGTCCGATCTCACGGACGCACGCGGGCGGACGCTTCATTTCCTCCACGTAGACGAGGATCTCGCGGGGAAGCGCCTCACAATCATGCTGCACACGGGCTATGCGAACTGGCTCGGCAGCCTCGATTACTTCCTCATCGGCAGCGAAAAATCCCTCATCCGCAAGATCAGCACGGCGGATGCAATCTACATTGCGAGTCTCTCGATCGCACTCTCCCTCATCGTCTTCCTCGTCATGGATCTCGTCTGGCGCGATATCCGTACACGGCGCAAAATACAGGTCTACCTCATCGCCTTCCTCGTGAGCTTCATCCTGTGGACGGCGGGCATATCGTCCTTCTTCCCGCGCCTCCTCGGCATCCCTGCGCTCTGGTGGGAGCTCCACCTTATGATGCTCTACATCATGCCGATCACATTCGCCAAAATCACGCAGGAGATCACGGCACCACAATATAAGAAAGCCGTGCGAATCGTCATCATGGCATATGCAAGCCTCTTTGCAATAGCCACGATCCTTGAGATCTGCGGGCTCGACGGCTATATGAACCTGCTCTTCCTCTTCTATCCGATTCTCCTCGTCAGCTGCCTCGCGCTCATCTATATGCTCTTCCATTCAGATTGGTCGCAGTATCCTGCTTGTCGTTACGGCGTCATTGCAATGTTCTCGCTGACCATCTTCGTCGGCATCGATGCCCTGCATTGGGAGTACCACCTCCTCGCATCCATGCTCTCGACCACGATCTTCTCGATCTACGCCGTCATCCCCTTCGTCTTCTTCCTCATCCGCGAGCAAATGCAGATGGACGCACAGCTCGCACAGCAAAATGAAGTGCTCGCGCGCGAGCTGCAGGAGTCGCAGGACGAAGCGAGCCGCGACTTCCTCACGGGTGCGTTCAACCGCCATCAGCTCGCAGACGGCATTGAGAAATACGGATCACTCGCCAACACGCGTGGATTCAACTTCTCGTTCGCCATCTTCGACGTGGATCACTTCAAAGAGGTCAACGATACGCGCGGCCATCTCGGGGGCGACCGCGTGCTGAAGCAGATTGCGGATACGGTTCACGCACGCATCGACCGCCGCCATATCTTCATCCGCTACGGCGGCGATGAATTCATCCTCCTCGCCCTCCATCACAATCTCAAGGAGATGGTCGCATTCTGCGACGCGCTGCGCCAGACTCTCGCGGAGATATTGGACGGCGTTACCCTGAGCTTTGGCGTCTCGACATGGCACGGCGAAACGGATCATATGGCGGCGCTCATGGAGCGCGCCGACCGCGCCCTCTATCGCTCGAAGGAAAAGGGGCGCAACGCCGTCTCCGGCGAGGACGAATGTCCGGAGGAGCCCGAGACACCTTGACGCGCGGCATAACAATAGCGTAACTTTCCCCATAAATACAAAACATAGCTGCCACATGAAAGCATTTGCTCTCATGTGGCAGTCTTTTTTCGTGTATACCTCGTTCTTGCTTAGCAAAATTCGTATTCTTTTTCATTTTCCTATTGTTCTCTATCTAATAGGATGATATAATCAAGATAAATATAAGTGAACGATCGTCTCTGCTCCTCTCTCGAAGGAGGTGCACCCCATGAATAAAATACTTGTGTTTCTGCGGGGGAATGTACTCACACTGCTCTGTGTATCGCTCCTGATTGGAGCAACGGCGCTCGCGTGGCGCCTCCTTGCAACACCGCTCGATCCCTATATGCGTGCCGAGTACGCCGTCATGAAGGGGAACCCGGAGTACAAGGACATCATCGGATTTCGTGCGGGCAATTTCGACTGGCAGGAGTATGACTACCCGGCGCCGCCGCCTATGCCGGATGACACCACGACGGTCTACCTCTCGTGGCGCATCCCGCTCTCCGCGCGCTTTGTGAACGACCACATCCTATTTGCGACGACGAATCAGGATGCCTACGTCTACCTCGATGACGAGCTCATCTATATGCACGGCGACTGGAGCAAGCTCACGGACTCACGCGGGCGCGCGTTCCACTACGTGCATCTCGATCAAGATCTGGCGGGCAAACGCCTAACGATCATGCTGCACTCGGGCTATCCGAACTGGCTCGGCAGCATCGACTACTTCATGATCGGCTCCTCGCACCTCTTTCTGCGGAACCTCAGCCTCGCCGATGCAATCTACATCTCGAGCCTGTCGGTCGCAGTCGCGCTGATCGTCTTCCTCGTCATGGATCTCGCCTGGCGCGGCGCTCATGCACGGCGGCGCCGCATGCAGCTCTACCTCATTGCCTATCTCGCGGGCTTTATCCTGTGGACAACGGGCACCTCCTCCTTCTTCCCGCGCATCTATGGCATGGCAAATTTCTGGTGGGAGCTCCACCTCGTCACGCTCTACGTCATGCCCCTGATCTGTGCGCAGATCACGCAGGAGGTCGTCTCGCCGCAGTTCGTCACGCATGTAAAAACAACAATGAAGGTGTTCGCCCTGCTCTTTGTCACGGCGACCATCACGGAGATTGCAGGCCTCGACGGCTACATGGAGCTCCTCTTCCTCTTCTATCCGCTGCTGCTCATCGGCAGCCTCATCCTCATCTACACCCTCGTCCGCTCGAACTGGGAGTATCACCCCGCCTGCCGCTACGCTGCCTTCGCCATGACCGCGATCGTCATATTCGGCGGCATCGACGCGCTGCACTGGGAGTATCATCAGCTCTCCGTCATGCTCTCGACCACCGTCTTCTCGATCTATGCGAGCATCCCCTTCATCTTCTACACGATCCGCGAGCAAATGCTGAAGGACGCGGCGCTTGCGCAGGAGAACGAGGAGCTCGTACGCGAGTTGGAGATCTCACAGAACGAGGCACAGCGTGACTTCCTCACGGGCTGCTACAACCGCCACCAACTCGGCAATGGCTTTGCAAAGTTCTCCGCCCTCGCCTACAAGCGCGGATTCAAATTCTCGTTTGCCATCTTCGACGTCGACCATTTCAAGACCGTCAACGACACGAAGGGGCATCTCGCAGGCGACCAGATCCTCAAGGAGATCGCGGATACCATCCACGAGGAGATCGACCGCCGCCACCTCTTCATCCGCTACGGCGGCGACGAGTTCGTCCTCCTCGCCCTGCACTACGACCTCGAGGCAATGGTTGCGTTCTGCGAGCATCTCAGACGCATCCTCGAGCAGCGCCTCGACGGTGTCACGCTCAGCTTCGGCATCTCCACCTGGCACGGCAAGAAGGATCGTCTCCGCGCGCTCATCGACCGCGCCGACCGCGCCCTCTACATCTCGAAGAAAAAGGGACGCAACACCGTCTCCGCCGAGAACGAGGAGGGTGCTGCGTAGATGCGGAAAAGATGCACCCGACTGAGGAACTCCTCGGCTTGGCAGCAGATTTTACGTCCAAGCGGAACGTATCCGTGCGATACTCCTAAGCAAACCCTAGTGGAGCAAGCGGAAACGAGGGCACGTTCTGCCCCCTGCGGATTTCTACCGTTCAAGCGAAGCGCGTTTGAGAATCGCAGGTATTTAGGCAGATATAAGTGCCCGATGCTTGCGCAACGAGGCGTTTGCGTGGAGTTCGCACGACAACGACACCCATTGACACAGCCCCCATACCACAACCTTCTATATAGACATGGAGAGAGCGCCGTTTCCGCAGACGGCGCTCTCTCCATTTTCTTCTCATCCTGTTTTTTTGCCAAGACCCCTGCAATATGCTACAATGAGGGCGTTTTCATCTATCATCGATATAGTAAGGAGAATCCAATGCACCAGATCGATACCGGCATCAAAGAAAACTTCTTCCAGTGGAAGGGCCGCCTCAACCGCAAGCGCTACCTCAACCGCACCATCGTCATCTCCTCGCAGGCCTCGCCATCTACATCCTCATGGCACTCCTCGCGCTCCTCGTGGGCGGTGACCCCGCACACCCTGACGAAACCGCCGCCATGGGCGTCGTCGGCTTCTTCACGCTCCTGCGCATCCCGCTCACCGTCGCGAGCTTCATGCTCATGATCCGCCGTCTGCACGATGTCGGACTCTCAGGCTACTTCTGCCTCGCGGCATTCGTCCCCTTCGTCAACCTCGGGCTCATCCTCTACCTCTTCTTCAAGCAGGGCACAGTGGGCGATAACGCCTACGGCCCCGACCCGCTCGGCGGCGCAGTTGGAGCAGCTGCACCCGGCACCCCTCAAAGACCAGAGAACCCCTACGCACGCGCCACCTACAGCGACACACCGACGGATATCGCGCCGCCGCACGATCAGAAAGACTGACCGCGCATGAACGAACATTTTTTCAGCAGAACAGGCAGGCTCACGCGCCGCGACTACGCCCTCCGGATCGGGGCACTCTTCGGAGCGACAACACTCGCCCTCAACATCGCGTTCTACCTCCTCGTGCCCGCCGCCTATACTGCGGCAACAGCCTTCTTCCGCGAGGCGACCGCCGCGTTCTGGATCTTCCTCATCATAGGATTTGCGCTCATCATCACCCTCGTCTACACCCTCTTCCCGCTGCTCGCCATCCCCACCACCGTCAGGCGTCTGCACGACATCGGCTGCAGCGGCAGCCTCGCCTTTCCCCTCCTCTTCGCGGGTCTCATCCCCATCGGGCTGCCCATCCTCGCTCTCCTCTTTCTCGCTGGCGTGCTTGAGATGATGAACCTCAGCCCCGACCTCATCTTCTTTGACAGCCCCGAGGAGGTTGGACTCGTACTCGGCGGCTTCGCATTCGTTTACATCTTCCTCGTCTTTATCGGCATTTTCGTGCTTGCCCTCTTTTCCGCGTGGATCTTCCTCAAAAAGGGGGACCCGATGGCAAATCGCTACGGAGAACCGCCCGTCGAGGAGGAGCTGCCCTCCGTCCGCGCAGCATACTTCCCGACGCAGGGAACGATTGCGCGCACGCCGTTCATCATGCGCTCCCTCCTCCTCCTCGCCGCCGCCGCCATCCTCGTCCCCTCCCTCATCGAGGCGACCCTCTACCCCGTCGTCCTCATGCTGGACGGCATGCGCATTCTGCCTGCGGGGCTCGACTTCTTCGTCCTCCTCCTCAGCCCGAATCTCTTCCCGCTCGCGCTCCTACCGCTCATCCTCTGCCGTCTGCGCACCCTCGGCAGGAGCAAATGGGAGGCGGCGCTCACATGCGCACCGTTCCTGCCGTGCCTCCTCCTATCCTGGAAGATCTCCGCCGTCCTCGGCGAGCTCGACCGCGTCGACGATGCCACCCCGCTCGACAGCATACCTCTGTATGACTACATCTCCATCAGCAGCGACGGCAACAGTTTCTTGATCGCGCTCTCCATCCTCTGCGGCATCCTCGCCCTCATCGGCATCACGCGGCTGCTGCACAGAGATGCGGAATACGATAACACTTCATCGTCCTGATGTGCGGCAGATTCCCATCTCCTGCCGCATACTCTCTGACCTCATAGAGAAAGCGAGGCAACCATGTTCTGTCCGAAATGCAGCAAATTCATCCCCTCCTCCGCAAACGCCTGCCCGAACTGCGGCATCCCCATCATCACGGGATTCTCGCCGAACTACGGCGCGGGCTTCGACCTCGGCGACGACGACACGGAGAGCCGAAACGATGCAAAGCCACGCAAAATCATGGACAGCGACCTATATGACGATGTTCCTGATAATGACATCGTCATAACAGACAGCGACAAACCAACAGGCATCGGCAGCAAACTCAAATCCCTCTTCGGCTTCGGCAAAGGCTGAATCTACTCATACAAAAACGCCCCCATAAGCGTCGGGGCGTTTTTTCATATCAAAGAAATGGTGCGATTGGCGCGAGTCGAACGCGCGACCCTCTGCTTAGGAGGCAGATGCTCTATCCATCTGAGCTACAACCGCAAGCCTATTGCATTTTATCAAAAGACAGCGCGATATGCAAGTGCATACAAAAACCCCGCAGGCATTCCTGCGGGGTTCGGGTGACGGAGCGCTCTTAGGCGAGCTTCTCCGTATCCACCGTCTGAATCGCGATGTCCTTCACCGAGACGGGGTACGCCTCGCCTGCGACAATCGCCTTCTTATCGATGACATCCTGCAGGCAGGTCGTGACCTCTGCCTTCGTCAGACCGTCCTTCGGATCCATCAGGCTCACCGTCATCTCCTTGCCGCTCGACATCTTCATCGTCATGCGCAGCTGTTTCTTCGTCGACATATGAACTCCCTCCTTTCTATGATCTTAGTAGCGTTCTCAGTCCTCGAGAACGGCCGTGTCCGTGCGCGTCACGAGGCTCAGGCCGTGCTTCTGGAGACCCGCGAAACCGCGGCCCACCGTCAGCGCATCCGCATCCGTGAGGCTCGGCGCAATCCCGCTGATCGTGCGGTTCTTGTAGAGCGTCTTGCCGTCCGCGCCGACTCCCGTCGTCACCTTGAGCGTGATCTTGCTCGCTGCATCTTTGCGTGCCATGTGGATCAACTCCTTTCTCTTTGTTCTCCGTAAGCGCTTTACACATGGATACCTGCCGCAAATAGAAAAAGGAGGAGGCTCGTTAAAAATTTTCTTTACAAACGAACACGCTTTCTATATAATATCATCCAGAAAGGAACAGGTGATTGTTTTTAATTGCTCGTGCCTGTGCGCTGCGCCGGCGGCAGGCAGGAGGGGCAGCAGGTACTGCCCGTTAGGGAATGAAAGGAGATCCGAAATGAACCGGACGAAGAGAGAAATCCTCATGCAGAGACTTCCCGCAGCGGCGGACATTCTCGCACTCGTACCCGACAGTGGCGCAAACGGCTCCGGCGAGACCGTCGTCCATACCGCCGCAGGGGACAGACTCAAGCTCCCCGCAACCACCGAATACGTCCTCTCCTGCCTCGCCGAGCGCGAGGACAAGGAGATCCGCCTCATCCGCAGGAACGCCGCGCGCCTCCTCGCACGCCGCCGCAACATCATCCTCCCCATCCTGCACGGCTGCGTCCTCGCCCCCGTCATGGTGCGCCCCGTACAGAAGCGCTGCGGCAGACTCGGCTACATCAACATCGCCCGCGCCCCACTCGTCGCACACAGCGCGCGCGGCACCGACGTTGCCCTCACGAGCGGCACCGTCATCCACTCCCTCTGGCAGCCGCCCACCGTAAAGAAGCTCGTTCAGGAGGGGCGCGCCGTCCACTACAAACTCCTCCTCGACGTACGCCGCCAGCTGCGCTCGGCGGAGGAGCTGGGCTGAGCGTTATTAGGCTGCGAAAAGGATGTGTCCCTAAGCGAACCCACTTGCATTTTTCCTTCATTCATTGTATGATATAGATACAGAACAACGGAGGGTACAATATGCAAATCTCAAGCCGCTTCACCATCGCCATCCACATCCTCATCTGCGTCGAACTCTACGGCAACGACGCCCCCGCCACGAGCGAGAGCCTTGCGGGCAGCATCGGTGCACATCCCGTCGTCATCCGCCGCATCCTCGGACAGCTGCGCCGCGCGGGGCTCATCACCGTTGCGCGCGGACGCGAGGGCGGCGCCCACATTGCGCGCCCCCTTGCGGACATCACCCTCGCCGACGTATTCCGCGCCGTCGAGAGCATCGCAGACGACACACTCTTCAGCTTCCACGAGAACCCGAACCCCGCCTGCCCCGTCGGCCGCAGCATCCACACAATCCTCGACGGCCACCTCGCCGCAATCCAACGCGCAATGGAGCGCGAGATGGAGAAGACCACCCTCGCGGACGTGATGAGCGAGGCGCGGGTACAGGTCGACGCAATGTGAGTAATGGCGGCAGGGCGGATCAACGCAACATGAGAGGAGACTCCTGAATGAAGTGGGTATCCCACGTCACCCTCACTGGTACCATCGCCTACGCCATCACCGCCGATCCCATGTGTACCGCAGCCGCAGCGCTCGGCGCCGTCCTCCCCGATAAGATCGAGGGCACACCGGGGAGCGTCGGGTGGAGTACATGGCGCAGCCGCCATCGCGGCTGGTCGCACTGGCCCGTGCTCTACCTCGCCCTCATCGGCGGACTCGCACAGGCAAAGGCGTACTTCTTCTATGATGCCGCATTCTTCTCCGTGCTCACATGGCTCTTCATCGGCGCCCTCCTGCACATCGCGGAGGACGCCGTCTGCGGCAAAGTCCCCGGCATCACGCCCACGCAGAAGGTCGGCATCCGCCTCTTCTCTGTTGGTTCCTTCCGTGAATATGCATTCGTGCTCTTCTGTATCATTGTTGTATATGCAGGGCAATATATTCTGTGCATATAAAAAACGCCCTTTCAAGGGTGTTTTTTATATGCACACAGAAACGTCCTGAACGAGACTTTCCCATGTCACATATAACCGCTCATGCAAAACATGAGCGGTATTTTTTGCCCTCATGCCACCGAACGCTTGAATTTCCGCACGGCGGTGCCGAAGAACACGAGGGGGAAGAGCGCGAGGAAGGCGGTCTCGTCCCAGAGTGCCGTGATGCCGCCGCCCTTGAGGAAGATCATGCGCAGGATCTCGATGTAGTGCGTCATGGGGATCGCGAGGCTGATGTACTGGAAGAACTCGGGCATTGCCGCGCGCGGGAACATGAAGCCCGAGAGCAGCATGCCCGGCAGGAGGGTTGCAATGCTCATGAGCCCCGCCTGCAGCTGGTTCTGCGCGAGCGATGAGATCATGAGCCCCATCGTGAGGGAGGCGAGGAGAAAGAGGGTCGTGAGCGCGTACAGGAGGACGATGCTCCCGCGCAGGGGCACGCCGAACACCGCGAGGGCGACGAGGACGCAGATCGTCGTCTGGATGTAGCCGAGGATGATGTAGGGCAGGATCTTGCCGACGAGGAGCTCCCATACCGAGAGCGGCGTGACAAGGAGCTGCTCGAGCGTCCCGGCCTCGCGCTCGCGCACGATGGACATGGAGACCATAAGCACCATCGTGATCGTGAGGATGATGCCCATGAGCGCGGGCAGCATGTAGTAGGAGGTGACGGCGTCGGGGTTGTACCACGCGCGGATGCGCACATCGTAGGCGGGCGCTGCGGCAGGTGCGGCGCGTGCGGCGACGGGCTGCAGCCGCATCCCGAGCCCCGTCACCGCCGCGATGGCGGAGGTCGAGGCGATGGAGTCCGAGGCATCGACGATCACCTGGATCGGCACCGTATGCCCCGCATTTGCCTCGCGCGCGAGATCGGGCGGAAAGACGACGCCGATCTTCGCATCGCCGCTCTCGATGCGCGCGTTCAGTTCGTCATAGCTCCACGCGATATAGCGCAGGTCGAAATAGCCGCTCGCCGTCATCGCCGCGAGGAAATTGCGGCTCTCCTCGCTCCGCGACTGATCGAACACAACGGTCGACTGATGCCGCACGTCCGTGCTGATGGCAAAGCCGAACACGACGAGGTAGATGACGGGCAGGAGGAAGGTCACCCCGATCGTCATGGGGTCGCGCCGCATCTGAATAAGCTCCTTGACGAGGAGCGCCCATATGCGCATCATCCCCTCACCCCCTCTGCCGCCGATCGTAGTAGATAAAGACGTCCTCCATCGTGAGCTCCCACGGCGCCGCGTGCAGCTCCTCGGGCAGGACGGCATCCCGCGGGACGAGCGCGCGCACCTGCCGTCCGAACACATAGACCTCGTCGAAGGCAACCCCCGCCGTGCGGAGCGCCGCCGCCCCCGCCTCTGCACTCTCCTGCGGGAGGACATAGAGCCGCGCGGGCAGTTCCTCCTTGAGCCGCGTCGGCGAGCCGGAGGCGATCTTCCTGCCGCGCTGCAGAAAGGCGATCTCGTCGCAGTGCTCCGCCTCATCCATAAAATGCGTTGTGACAAAGATCGTCGTCTGCTCCGTGCCCGCCATCTCCGAGAGCAGATTCCAAAAGAGCCGCCGCGAGGTCGGATCGACGGCGGACGTCGGCTCGTCGAGGACGAGGAGCGCCGGTCGATGGAGGATCGCACAGCCGAGCGCGAGCCGCTGCTTCTGGCCGCCCGAGAGGCCGCCTGCAAGCACATCGCGCTTGTCCGTGAGCTGCATGCGCACGAGCACCTCCTGTGTGCGCGTGCGACGCTCATCGCGCGAGAGGCCGTAGAGCCCGCCGTAGAACATCATATTCTCCGCGACAGTCATATTCGCGTACAGGCTGAACCGCTGCGACATGTAGCCGAGCGACTGTCGTGCGCGCTCTGGATGCGCGGCCGTATCGCAGCCGAGCACGTACGCCGTGCCGCTCGTCGGCGGGAGAAGGCCGCAGATCATGCGGATGGCGGTGGATTTGCCCGAGCCGTTTGAGCCGATGAAGCCGTAGATCGCCCCGCGCGGTACGGCGAGGTTCAGCCGATCGACGGCCGTGGAGCTGCCAAAGACGCGCGTGAGCTCGTACGTCTCGATGACGGGCGCGTCTGCGGCGCTTTTCCTACTGTCCATCGCGCAGCTCCAGATCGACATCCGCCGGCATGCCGGGCTTGAGGGTGCCTGCGGTATTGTCCACCGCGACCTTTACGGCAAAGACGAGATTCGCGCGCTCGTTCTTCGTGATGCTCTGCCGCAGGGTGAACTCCGCCGCGTCGCTGATCTCCGTGACCGTGCCGTCGAGCGGCTCCGCCTGTCCGTCGATATAGACGCGCGCGGGGCTGCCGATGCGCAGGTCGCCGAGCACATCGGTCGTCACGTAGACCTTGACCCAGATGTCCTGCGGATCGATGAGCGTTGCGAGCGGTGTGCCCGCGCGGACGAATTCGCCCGGCTCATAGTTTTTCGTGAGGACGACGCCGTCCTTCGGCACGCGGACGGTGAGATCGCTGACCGCAGAGGAATCGATCGCGAGGATCGCCTGCTGGCGGCGCACATCCTCCTCCGCCATGCGGATGTCCTCGGGACGGCTGCCGTGCTCCATCAGCCGCTGCTCCTCCTCGCGCGCGCGCAGATTCGCGTCCGCCGTATCGCGTGCCTCACGCAGAGCATCAAACGTCTGCTGCGAGATCGCCCCGTCTGCGATGAGCGCCGTCCCGCGCGCATAGTCCGCACTCGCCTTCTCGGCAGCGGCGCGTGCCGCGCGCGTCCGCTCCGCCGCCGCGCGGATCTCCTCCGCACGATTCCCGCTGCGCGTCCGCTGAAGGCTCGTCTCTGCGTGTGCGAGCGCCGCCGCATCGCGCAGGAGCGCGGCGTCCAGATCGCGGCGCCCAATGCGTGCGGCCACATCGCCCGCGTGCACCGCCATGCCCTCCTCCAGGAAGAGCTCCTCGATGTAGCCGCTCTCCTTCGTGCTGACCTCCACGCGCCGCGCCTCAACCGTCCCCGTGAGGAGATGCGCGCGCTCCTCCTGCGCCGCGTATTCACGCCACGCAAATGCGCCAAGCAGTGCGAGGGCGATCAGAACGAACACGATGCGCACCGTCTTTGTCTGCATGCGGCTTCCCCCTTTTCACCAAATCGGAATATCGCATATAGTATAGCACCGGCAGGAAGCGAGAGGAATTGATATGTGATTAGGAATGTGAAACAGGGAACGCTGCACGAGTCAGAACGACTTTGTGCAGCAGCCCCCATTGAAAAATGCAGAAATCTATGCTATAATCGTGATCGAAGCGAAAAGTGGAAAATGATCCATAGGGACGCGCAAGCCGCATTCTACCGTTATGATTTTCCAAAACGGCGCAGCCCGCGCCGCACAAGGAGTAGAGGCGATCTGCCACGCGATTTTCCGTTCGGAGAACGCATTTTGGCAGCAAAAACAGCGCGAA
>NZ_KB290939.1:76862-89120 GCF_000318175.2 Selenomonas sp. oral taxon 138 str. F0429
AGCGCGAAAAACGGACGACTTTCCAAAATGGCTTTTCAGCCCATGTGGGACAAGGGCTGAGGACGACAGAGTCCCAAGACATAGAATGCTGTGTGCGGCATTGAAACCGCTTTGCCTCTTCCGAGGACTGTGCGGCAACGGGTCCCAACACATAGAATGCTGCGTGCGGCATGGGACAACAAAAAAAGCACTGTGCTTTTCTGCACAGTGCTTTTTTTATGCCGAAGAAACGGCGCTGCCGCATGAGCGCCCCTTCCACCGCTTGCGCGGGACGTGTAGAAGTGGCGAGTGAAACGAGCCGATAGGGGCGCTCCGAGAGCAGTCCCATTTCATATCCCTCAGTGATTCGCCGCCTCGTAGATGGCGATGGCGTCCGCGCGCGTGAGCGGGCGGAAGTCGCCGAGGCGGATTGTGTCGTTCGCCGTCGCAGCGCTTGCAATCTCCTCGATCGCGCCCTTTGTGAGCACGCCGACACCGAGCCCCGCGAGGCTCGTGGGCATGCCGATCTCGGTGAAGAACTCCTCCATCTTGCGGATGCCGGCGCGTGCGCGCTCCTCATCCGTGCCCGCATCGACGCCGAAGATGGCCGCGGCGAAGTGGGCAAAGCGCGCCGCGTCGTCGTGATAGACGTGCCGCGCCCACGATCCCCAGAGCGCGGTAAGCGTCATCGCGTGCGTCGCGTCGTAGCGCGCGGAGAGCTCGTGACCGAGCTTGTGCACAGAGAAGTCCTTTCTGCGCCCGAGCTCCGTGAGTCCGCTGTGCGAGACGCTGCCCGCCCACATGAGCTCGCTCATCGCGTCGTAGTCCTTGCGGCTGACGAGGAGGCGTTTGACCGACTCCATGACGGTGAGGAGCAGCTGCTCGGCAATGCGGTCGGTGAAGAGATTCGTCTCCTTGACACTCGTAAAGTAGCGCTCCATCGTGTGCATCATGATGTCCGCCGCCCCCGCCGCGATCTGCTCACGCGGCAGGGTGAAGGCGAGCTCGGGGTTCATAAAGGCAATGACGGGACGGTTCAGCTGCGTGTTCAGCCCGATCTTTCGCCCCGTATCCTCGTTCGTCAGCACCGCCGAGTCGCTCGTCTCGCTGCCCGCAGCGGGGATTGTGAGGACGGAGCCAAACGGCATGGTCTTCGTCAGCTCTGCCTTGCGCGTCCAGATGTCCCAGATATCGACGGTCGGATTTGCAATGCCGTGCGCAACCGCCTTTGCCGAGTCGATGACACTGCCGCCGCCGACCGCGAGGACGAAGTTCACATCCGCCGCAAGCCCCTCGCGGATCGCCTCGCGCACGAACGAGACGCGCGGGTTCGGACGGACCCCCCCCATGACGAGGAACGCGAGCCCCGCAGACGTCAGATTCTTCTCGATGCGCGAGAGCAGCCCCGAGCGCTCGGCGCTGCCGCCCCCGTAGAGGATGAGCACGCGGCTCGCCCCGAACGCGCGCAGTTTTTCGGCGACCGTATTCTCCGCGCCCCGCCCGAACACAACCTCGGTGGGGCAGTGAAAGGTAAAGCTTTGCATGAAAATCCTCCTCTGTATCCTGCATAAATTTACTCCTTCATTATAGCAGAAAACGCAGAAAAAAAAAGTTAATCTATCCAACAGAAAATAGTTGCCAAAAGGGTTGAAAATTTCGTATAATAATAATCGGGCAAGGAAATTATTACCTAAATGTATAAGGAGGCTGAAAAAATGAGTGCTGATCAAAGCAAAGAAGCCCAAAGAATTCATGAGGCAGAACAAAAGTTTGATCGGACACGACGTCTCGTCGGATTGTTCGGCGCACCGGTGCTTGCCCTGCTGGTGTTCCTGACGCCCATTGAGGGACTGACTGTCGCATCACACAAGCTGCTCGCCATCATGGTTCTCGTTGCTCTCTGGTGGATCACCGAACCCGTTCCCATCCCCGTTACCTCCCTGATCGGTCCGACGCTCGCCGTCGTCACCGGTGTCGTCACGGCAAAGGATGCGTACGCCGCCTTTGCAAACCCGATGATCTTCCTCTTCATGGGCGGGTTCATCCTCGCCAAGGCGATGATGGATCACGGGCTGGACAAGCGGTTCGCCTACTGGCTGCTCGCACGCTCGTGGGTCGGCTCGAATCCGCGCCGCATCTTCCTTGCGATCGGTCTTGCTGCAGCACTTTGCTCCGGCTGGGTCAGCAACACGGCAACGGCCGCGATGATGTTCCCGATCGCCCTGGGTCTGCTCGGTGCGATCAAGGAGATGATGGCCGCCAACGGCAAGGAGATCGACCTGCATGACTACAAGTATGCAACCGGTCTCATGCTCATGACGGCATATGCCTGCTCGATCGGCGGCGTTCTCACCCCGATCGGCACCCCGCCGAACATCATCATGCTCGGCTTCCTCGATCAGATGGCAAACATCCACATCTCCTTCTTTGAGTGGATGACGTGGGGCGTTATCGCAATGGTCGTCTATTTCGTCATCACATACTTCATCCTCATCCGTATGTTCCCGCCCGATGTCGAGCGCATCGACGGTGCGGAGGAGTTCATCCGCGCCCGCGTCGCAGAGCTCGGCGGCTGGACGCGGGCGCAGAAGAACACGCTCATCTGCTTCCTCGTCGCCGTCTTCCTCTGGGTCTTCCCGGGTATTCTCTCGATGACGCTCGGCAGCACTGCGCCGATGCTCAAGATGTACAACCTCCTCTTCCCCGAGGCGGTTGCGGCAATGACGGGCGCGCTGCTCCTCTTCCTCATGCCGATCAACTTCAAGGAGCGCCAGTTCACGCTCGAGTGGAAGTCGGCTGTTGCAGGTGTCGAGTGGGGCACGCTCATCCTCTTCGGCGGCGGCCTTGCGATGGGCGGCATGATGTATAAGACCGGTCTCTCG
This sequence comes from Selenomonas sp. oral taxon 138 str. F0429, assembly GCF_000318175.2. NCBI lineage: Bacteria > Bacillati > Bacillota > Negativicutes > Selenomonadales > Selenomonadaceae > Selenomonas > Selenomonas sp. oral taxon 138. The sequence goes on from NZ_KB290939.1 coordinate 79,724, forward strand.
CAGTGGGTCGGCGACAAGATCGTCGGCATGCTCGGCGGCGACCCGTCCGAATTCGCCCTCGTCGCGATCTTCTGCGTGATGGCGCTGCTGCTCTCCGAGCTCACAAGCCACACGGCAGCGACCAACATGATTGGCCCCCTCGGCATCACGGCAGCAGTTGCTGCGGGCTTCAGCCCCGTGCACGTCGCAGTCGGCATCGCACTGTCGTCCTCACTGGGCTTTATGCTGCCCGTGTCGACGCCGCCGAACGCGATTGTCTACGCGTCCGGCTACATCCCGATCACGAAGATGATCAAGACCGGTGTCTACATCGACTTCATCGGCATCTTCTGCGTCACAATCCCGCTCGTCCTCTACTTCGTCGTCTGGGTCGTGGGATAATACTTCTTTTCGTACACAAGAAAAGAGCCGCTCTGCGGCTCTTTTTGTTTTGTGTCTTTATTTCCCAATGCAGAACTCGCTGAAGATGCGGTCGATGAGGTCGGTGTCGACGGTCTCGCCGAGAATCTCGCCGAGGATATCATAGGCACCGCGCAGGTCGATGGAGATGAAGTCCGTGCCCATCTCCGCCGCGAGGGTCTTCTCCGCCTCGGAGAGGTGACGCGCGGCGCGCTGCAGCGCCTCCACCTCGCGCTCCTTGTTCGGGAGCGCACCGTCGCTGAGATCGCCCTCCATCATCTGCACGCGCGCGGCGATGGTCTCACGCAGGGCGTCGAGTCCCGTCCCCGCCTGCGCCGAGATCATAAGAACGGGCGCATTCACGCCGTCGAAGTCCGCAACGCGCAGGACACGCGCGCAGTCCTCCTTGTTGCAGAGGATGATGGTCTCGGCGTTCATCTCGCGCAGGCGTGCGATGAGCTCATGGTCCTCCTCTGTGAGCTCACTGGAGCTGTCAAAGACGGCGAGGACGAGTTCCGCGTCCCGCATATGCTGCTCGGTGCGCGCAACGCCAATCTGCTCCACCGCATCTTCTGCCGCACGCAGCCCTGCCGTGTCGAGGAGGCGCAGGGGGATGCCCTCGATGCTGATCTCCTCCTCGATGACATCGCGCGTCGTGCCCGGCACATCGGTCACAATGGCACGCTCTGTGCCGACGAGGGCGTTGAGGAGGCTCGACTTGCCGACGTTCGGACGCCCGACGATGACGGTCTTAACGCCCTCGCGCAGGATGCGCCCCGCATTTGCGCCTGTGAGGAGATGCTGAACAGCTGATGCCGCCGCCGTAATATCCTCTCTGAGCGCGGCAGCGGAGGCGGCGGGAATGTCGTCCTCGGGGAAGTCGATCCCCGCCTCGATGCGTGCAATCGCGCCGAGGAGACGATGACGGATCGCTGCGATCTCCTGCGAAAGTGCGCCTGCCATGCGCTCGCGTGCGGCGCGGGCGCTGCGCGCGCTCTTTGCCGCGATGAGTTCCATGACGCCCTCGGCGCGCGCGAGGTCGAGCCGTCCGTTCAGAAAGGCACGCTTCGTGAACTCGCCCGCCTCGGCAGGACGCGCGCCCGCCTCCCAAGTCCGCAGCAGCACCTCACGCAGGACGATACTCCCGCCGTGGCATTGGAGCTCCACAACATCCTCGCCCGTATACGAGTGCGGCGCACGCATGGGCAGCAAGATCCCCTCGTCAATGACGCCGCTGTCCGCCGCTGTGATCTGTCCATAGTGCGCGCGATAGGGCGTGATCTCCCCAAGATCACCCCGCACAGGACGGAAAATCTGCCGTGCAACGGCAAATGCGTCCGCTCCGCTCACGCGAATGATGCCAATGCCGCCCGCGCCATGTGCGGTAGCGATCTGGCTGATCGTATCCTCTGTCATGTCCCTGTCCCCTGTTCCCGTTTCCGAATCAATTTTACAGAGGAGCGCGCCCACCGCGAACGCTTAGTTACGCAAGTGATCGTGTGCTTATCTGCCTAAATACCTGCGGACTTTAAACGCGCTTCGCTTGAACGAAAGAAATCCGCAGGGGGCAGAACGCACACTTTACTCACTTGCTCCACTAGGGTTCGCTTGTGGGCAGCCCATCCTCCTTTCCCCGATACTGAAATCATGCAAAGAGAGGTGCTGTACGAAGTTCCCTTACTTCGTACAACACCCCTTTTCCTATACTTATCGCTCGTAGCGGTCGTAGCTCGGTTCCTCGTAGTCACGCGTATAGCGCCGACGCTTCGGCACGATGACAACGTAGCGGCGCGGATTGTCGCCCGCGCTGTAGGTGGTGACGCGGCGGTTGTCCTGCAGCGCCATGTGGATGATCTTGCGCTCGTGACGGCTCATCGGCTCGAGATGAATCTCCTCTCCGATGCGGCACGCCTTGTCCGCGAGATGCCCTGCGAGGCGCGTGAGCGTCTCCTCACGGCGCGCACGGTAGTCCTCCACATCGAGGATGACGCGCGCGTAGTTCCCCGCCTCAGAGAGCTTGTTTACGACAAGATTCGTAAGGTATTGGAGCGAATCGAGCGTCGTTCCATGCTTGCCGATCAGAATGCCGAGATTCTCGCCCTCCATGTTAAAGATCGTCCCCGCAGGCGTATCCGTGCGCGTGAGGGTGACGCTGAGATGCATCGCGGCAAAGACCTCGCCGAGGAATGCCTCTGCAGCGGCGTCCATCTCGTCCGTGAGCGGGATGAGCTGACTGTCCGTCCGCTCGCGGTGACCGCGCTCCTCATAGCTCGCATCGCTGCGCTCATAGGAGGGACGATCTCTCCGCTCCTTGCGGAAATCCTGTCCCTGACTGCGGCGCTGCTCACCATAGCCGCCGCGTGCGGGGCGCTCCCGCCGCTCTCCATAGCCGCCCTGCTCGCTGCCCTCGCGCGGCGCACGACGGTCTTCGCTCATACGCGCAGTCCGCTCCTGACGGTCGCTATATCCACCGCGTGAGACAGACTGCTCCGAACTCTTGCGCGCCGAGGAGCGCAGATCGGTATGAAAACGCTTGCGTACACCGAATCCATCGTCCTGCCGCCCCTGCTCCTGCGGCGCAGTCGCCGATGGAGAGGGTGGGGCGATGACGGTCGGCGGCGCGGGGGTCTGGATCTCCGTGCGCTGTGGCAGAATGACAGGGCGCGTCGTCACACGGATGCGCGCCTCGCGCTTGCCCCAGAGCCCGAGGAAGCCGCCGGACGGCTCCTGTACGATCTCGTAGGTGACCTCTTCTCTGCCGCAACCGAGCTTGTCAAGGGCATGCGAGAGGGCGTCCTCGACGGTCTTGCCGGTGGTCTCGATGATCTCTGCCATATCAGTGCGCCTCCTTCGCTGTACCCTCGCCGCGGTACATCCACCACTGCTGCGCAATCTGCACGACGTTCATCGTCACCCAGTAGAGCACGAGTCCCGAGGGGAATTTGAGGCTGATCCAGCCGATGAAGAGCGGCATGACGGTCATCATGATCTTCATCTGTGCATTCATCTCGGTGGAGGTCATCTTCTGCTGGAGATAGGTGGTCGCTGCCGATAGAACGGGGAGGATGTAGAGCGGGTCAGGCTCGCTCATGTTCGGCAACCAGAAGAACGTCGCCGCCTCCGGGCTCGGGAACGTGAAGTTAAAGAGCGCGTAGTACATGCCCATGAGGATCGGCATCTGCACGAGCAGTGGCAGACAGCCGGCGAGCGGATTGACGCCCGCCTCGCGGAAGAGCTCCCCCGTCTTCTGCTGGAGCATCTGCGGGTTGTTCTTGTACTTTTCCTGGATCTTTTTCATCTTCGGCTGGATTTCCTGCATCGCCTTCATGGATTTCACCTGCTTGACGGTGAGCGGGTAGGTCACAAGCTTGATGAGAATGGTGAGAAGAATGATGGGGAAGCCGTAGCTGACGAGACCTGCGGCGCTCGTGACGGTGTAGAAGCCTCCAAGAATAAACTGCAAAATATGAATGATCGGCTCGAAGAGATTACTAAAAAATTCGATCAACTATAGTTCCTCCTACTGTGCGGAAGTGTGTGTTATTTCGTTCAAAATCTAGGGTACGGGGTCGTAGCCCCCCTTGTGAAACGGATGGCAGCGCAGAATGCGCCGGAGCGCCATCCAGCCGCCGCGCCATGCGCCGTAGCGCTCAATCGCCTCCAACGCGTATGCCGAGCAGGTCGGATAGTAGCGACACGATGGGGGGAGGAGCGGCGAAATGCAGCTCCGATAAACGTGCACGAGAAGGAGGAGCAGCCGCTTCATCACTGCTCCCCCGTGTAGCTCTTTGCCCGTCCGTCCGCAAAGATCTTGGCGCGGCGTGCGAGCGTTCTGAGCTCTGCGGCGGCGTCCTGCATTTTGCCCGCAGAGAGTCCTGCACGCCCGATGAGGAGTATCCCAACATCACCGCGCAGCTCGTGCTGCATATGGCGATATGCCTCGCGCAGGAGGCGCTTCGTACGACTGCGCACAGCGGCACAGCCGAGCTTTTTCCCTGCGGCGAAGCCGACCTTGCCCGCAACGCGCGCGTCACGCAGAACGTAGAGGATCATCCGCCGCCCCGCGAAGGATGTCCCCTTTTGATAGACATGTTGAAAATCGCTGCGGCGCTTGATCATCTTTGCGCGCGGCAGTGTGAGTTTTTTTTCCATATCGTTAAAAAAGAGGTCACCCGCGGTGACCTCTGATCGTCTGAGGGCTTACGCCGACAGCTTCTTTCGTCCGCGCTGACGCCTTCTCTTCAATACGAGGCGGCCGCCTTTCGTCTTCATGCGCTCACGGAAACCATGTGTCTTCTTTCTCCAATGATTGTTGGGCTGAAATGTTCTCTTCACCTCACGTCACCTCCTTTGCTGCCGCGCTTCGCGGCATATGCCGTGCGGCGATTCAATAAAATAGATTGCTAGGCGACATTATAGACGAAAAAAACCGGCACTGTCAAGGCGTGGACACGGTATTTACGCGTTTTTTTCGCCGGATGAGGCAAAAGCCCCTGTTGATAAGTCGCCATTTTTTTGCTAAAATATCCTCATTGTATTTGTGGAAAACCTGTGAAAAAGACGTGCATAATTTTGTCTCTTCACATTTTATCTCTCCTTGTTCGTCGCTGCATTTATCAACAACTGTGAATAAGTCTGTGGATAAACGCTCATATCATACCAAAAATTTTTTTGAAGGGACGCAGATGTATGTCCGTAGAACAGACCGCCGCCCTCGCGCAGGAATGGCAGAAGGTACTTGAAAAGACCGTAGGTATCATCCACGAGGATGCCGTGAAGAAGTGGATCGCGCCCATGATCCCCGTCGCTCTCGAAAACAAGGAGCTCTTACTCGCCGTAGATACCATCTTCACGAAACAGTACATCGAGCAGCGCTACCTCGTCCTGCTCGGCGATGCCGTACAGCAGGCACTCGGCGCAGGCTATACATTCAAGATCATCGTCGACCCCGCGATCGCCGACGCACAGAAAGAACCATCCGCACAAAAGGAAGCGCCCGCAGAAAAAACCGAAACCGCAGAGGAAGAGGAGGAGAGCGCACCCACACAGGGCAGCCTCCCGCTCGCATCGGAGGGGACGCATGCGCCCGCACCCGACGACGCGACAACGCTGAATTCGAAATACACCTTCGATGCCTTCGTCATGGGACGCTCGAACCAATTCCCGTACGCAATGGCAAAGGCGGTCGCAGACGCGCCGGGACTGCCCGCGCACAACCCGCTCTTCATATACGGCGGCGTGGGACTCGGCAAGACCCATCTCATGCACGCAGTCGGACACAAGATCCTCGCAGACCATCCCGAGAAGCGCGTCCTCTACATCGCGAGCATGGACTTTACAAACGAATTCATCCGCTCCATCCGCGAGAAGAGCATGGACGCATTCCGTGAGAAATACTACAACATCGACATGCTGCTGATCGACGATATCCAATTCTTCGCGGGGCAGGAGCAGACGCAGACCGAGTTCTTCCAGACATTCAACAAGCTGCGCGACAGCGGCAAGCAGATCATCCTGACCTCTGATCGACAGCCACAGGATGTGAAGGATCTCGAGGATCGCCTCATCTCGCGCTTTGCGGGCGGCGCAGTCGTGGACATCCAGCCGCCGGAGTTCGAGACGCGCGTTGCGATCCTCCAAAAGAAGGCGCAGACCGAACAGGTCGACATCCCCGAGGATGTCGTGACCTACATCGCAAGCCGCGTCGACAGCAACATCCGTGAACTTGAGGGCGCGCTCACGCGTCTTATCAAATACGCCTCGATGATGCGCATGCCGATCGACGAGACCACCTGTGTCGCCGCACTCGGCAACTATCTGCACGGCGAGAAGGGGCGCCGCATCACAATGGAGATGATCGAACGCATCGTCTGCACCCACTTCAAAGTGACGAGCGAGGATATCCGCTCGACCAAGCGCAGCAATGACATCGCCTACCCACGCCAGATTGCAATGTTCCTCTGCCACGAGCTGACCGAGGTATCCTGGCCAACCATCGGCGGCTTCTTCAACCGCGATCACTCGACCGTCATCCACGCGCACAAGAAGATCCAGAACCTCACGGAGTCCGAAGGCGCCACCAAGGCGCTGATCGAGTCGCTCACCATCCAGATCAAGGGGATCTAGGCGTTCGCGCGGAGTACGTACCATAGATTGTAACAAAAATACGTTGTGGATATCCCTGTTCACATCATGCCGCATTTCATGTTGATGTTTTGTGGATAATAGTCCATCCACCGCTCATCTGTGTAAACTGTGGATAACTAAAGCATAACTTCGCCCAACTTATCAACAGCCATCCCCGTGATTTTCTAGGGCATTTTCCACTTTTCAACCAATCCACAGCCCCTACTACTACCACTACTGAATTTATTTACTACACACATTTATAGAAAAACGAGTACACGGATGAGCGAAACGCTCTCCTCCCATTGGAAAGGAAATACCATGAACATCACGCTTGCCAAGAGCGATCTGATCTCCGCGCTGCAAATCGTCAGCAAGGGACTCTCCACCAAGCCGCAGACCCCCATCCTCTCAGGCATCTACATGACAGCAAAGGAAGGACAGCTCGAACTCCAATCCACAAACTACGAGCTTGGCTTCATCGTCACCATCCCCGCCGAGATCCACACCGTCGGCACCGCAGTCCTCCCCGGCAAATACCTCACAGAATTCGCACGCAAACTGCCCGCAGAGGAAGTCTCCATCGACACAGGCAGCTCCGACGGACTTGCCGTCATCCGCTCCGGCAGCGCACGCTTCACCCTCCGTACAATGGAGGTTAGTGACTTCCCAGTCCTACACCGTATGGAAGGAACACTGCAGTTTACCATCAAAGACCGTACACTCGCGCGCCTTGTCAAGAAATCAACCTTCGCCTGCCTGCGCGAAGAGCAGCGTGACCGCCGTCCCATCTTCACGGGCTGCCAGCTCGAAGTCGAGGGCAAGGAAGTCACATTTGCCGCCACGAACGTCCACCGTCTCGCCGTCAAGAGCGAGTTGCTCGAAGAGGATGCAGGGCAGATCCGCATCATCATCCCTGCGAAATTCCTCGAGGAGGTCACGCGTACTATCACGGGCGACGTGCCGACCGACATTCACGTCACCTGCTCCTATAACCAGATCAGCATGTCATCCGGCAGCATCTACATGACATCACGCCTCATCGAGGGCGCATTCCCGGACTACCGCCGCGTCATCCCGCAGGAGGAGAACATCCGCACGCGCGTCACACTCGACGCTGCGACCTTTGCCTCGGCGGTCGAACGCGCCTCGCTCATTGCACGCACCGATCAGTATAACATCGTCAAACTCGCATTCGAGCAGGGGCTCATGCGCATCTCCTCGAACAGCCCCGAGATCGGCGAGGCAGAGGAGACCATCGCCGCAGAGGTTACGGGCAATGATGTGACGATTGCATTCAACGCCTCCTATCTCATGGATGCTGTGAAGTCCCTCGACAGCGATACCTTCATCCTCTCGTTGCAGGGGGCGAACGCACAGGGCATGAACCTCTCGCCGATCACGATCCGTGAGGAAGCCGATCCAAACTATATCTACGTTGTAACGCCTGTGAGGACACATTGACAGACATCGAGATTCACACTGAGAATATCCAGCTCGACCAATTCCTAAAGCTCGCGGGCGCTGTACCAAGCGGCGGCGTCGTAAAGGAACTCATTGCAGAGGGAGCCATCCTGCGCAATGGGGAGGTCGAGACTGCACGCCGCCGTCAACTTGTCCAAGGTGATATCATTACAGTAGATGGTACGGATATTTACCGTATTACGCGTGCGTAATTATGCGAATTACATCGTTACAACTGCGTTCCTACCGTAACTATGAGGAACTGCACCTCGACTTCGATGCGGGTGTGCAGATCTTCCTCGGTGCGAACGCGCAGGGCAAGACGAATATCATCGAGGCGCTTTACTATGCCGCCTTTGGACGCTCCCATCGCACCTCGAGCGATGCGGAGCTTATTCGCATGGGCACGGACGGCGCCCATATCGTGCTCTCCTTTCTGCGGCACGATGTTCCTGCGGAGCTTTCCTTTACCTTTCGGCGCGGCATGCGGCGGCGCATTGAGTACGCGGGGGAGCATCTGAAACAGCGCGAATTGGTCGGCATCCTGCCAATGGTGCTCTTCTCCCCCGAGGATCTCTTCCTCGTCAAGGGCGCGCCCGCGCTGCGCCGTCGCTATCTGGATGCCGAGCTCTCTCAGGCAAGCCCCGCCTACTACGGAGAGCTCCTGCGCTATACGCACATCCTGCGCCAGCGCGGAGCTCTCCTGAAGGACATTCGCGAGCGGCTTGCCCCGCCCGATGCACTTCTCCCGTGGGATGCACAGCTCGCAAAGAGTGCGGCGTACATCGTCACACGCCGCATCGCAGCAACCACGCAGCTCGGTGCGCTCTCCGCGCGTGTGCAGGCGGTGCTTGCGGCGGGCGAGGAGCTCGCGCTCTCCTATGAGATCGCGCATGCGCCTGCAGAACTCACGCGTGATAAAGATGGCATGACAGAACGCCTCGAACTATGGTATAATGAGATGTTGCATGATGGGCGTGCGCGCGATATTGCACGCGCCACAACGGGGATAGGGCCGCATCTCGACGATCTCGTCCTCAGCACCTCCGGCATGAGCCTCAGGAGCTACGGCTCGCAGGGACAGCAGCGCACGGGCGCGCTCGCGCTGAAGCTCGCCGAGCTCTTCTACCTGCGTGAGCACGTCGGCGAGGCGCCCATTCTCCTGCTCGACGATGTGATGAGCGAGCTGGATGCCGCACGCAGGTCTGCGCTCCTCTCCTTCATCGAGAGTGAGCAGATCCAAACATTCATCACCGCAACCGACGCGGCATATTTCCCCAGTGAGCGCATGGGCACGTACCGCTATGTGGAGGCGGGACGGGCGAGAGAAGAGTAGAAACATTGGAGATTAGGGGAACAATCGTAGCCATATAGTACTCCTAAGCAAACCCTAGTGGAGCAAGCGGAA
>NZ_KB290939.1:89140-113984 GCF_000318175.2 Selenomonas sp. oral taxon 138 str. F0429
GGCAGATAAGTGCCCGACCGCTTGCGTAACTAAGTGTTTGCGTGGAGTACATATGGCAATCTGATAGGAGGCACAGCGATGCGCACAACACTTGGCATAGCGGATACGGGCGAAGACGTGCGCGCCGCCATCCACCGCCTTGGCCCCGCCTTCGAGCGCGACTACATCACGCACACCACCCTCTCCCATTGGGCAGATATCATGGGCGACATGATCGCGCGCCGCGTCCGCGCTGTCGCCGTGCGTGACGACAAACTCTTCCTCTATACACCAGACGCCACATGGAAGAACGAGATGCGCATGAGCGCGCCCGAGATCGTCCAGCGTGTCAATAACTACGCGGGCGGGCGCATGGTCAAGGAGATCGCCTTTGCCCGCTTTGCGCGCCCCGAACCCATTCTGAGCGAGGAGGGGGTGGATACAGAGACGCCTGCCGCCTATGCGCGCGCCGTCGTGCAGACGGGACTCACAGATGAGGAGATTGCACGCGGTAGAGCGCTCGCGGAGACGGTCAGTGACGGCGAACTCGCAACGCGCATTCAGCGTGCCTATCAGATCTCGCGCAAGGCACAGCGCCTCAAGGAGCAGCGCGGGTTCGCCTCCTGTCCCTCTTGCGGACGCATGGTGCAGGGCGTCTGCCTCGACTGCCGGCGCGCAGAGGAGCGGAGCGTGCGCCGCGAGGTACGTGCCATCCTCCGACGTGAACCGTGGGCAAAGCTCGCCGATATCGTGCGCCGCGTCCCATCCTGTGATGCCCTTATGCTCGGCAGCGAGCGCGCCGACCTCGTCCGTCAGATCGCGGGCGAGACCGAGTACACCGCACAGGACAGCGAGAACGCACGCTTTCTCACCATGCTCCATCGCGGACTCCCACCCGAAGAGGTCACGCCGAAAAAAATTCAAAGCACCTTCTGGGAACTCAGGAACGAACTCATCACCACTCGTGAGTTCTGGGAAGAGATGAAGAAGCGCAAGGCGAAAAAGAAATAATTTACAGAAAGGGGCGATCCCCATGATTCTCACCATCGACGAAATCCGTGCGAAAATCCGCCCTATTTGTGAACAATATAAGATCGAAAAAGTCTGGCTCTTCGGCTCGTATGCACGCGGCGAGGCGCGTGAGGACAGCGACGTGGATCTTCATGTAAAGCCTCCTCAGGGGATAGGGTTGTTTGGGCTCGGAGGTCTTTATGCAGACCTCGAAGAAGCTCTGGGGAAGGAAATCGATCTGATTACGAGAATTCCTGAGGAGTATAAAATTTTCAAGAAATATGTGGAAAGGGATGAGATACTTCTTTATGATCATCAGCGAGAAAGATGCACAAATTCTACAGATTATCTTGAGGCATTGTGATGAAATTCTGGATAGTGTATCCTATTTTGGAAATGAATCCCAAATTTTCCTAGATAATCATATTTATCGCGGTGCTGTTTCTATGCATCTTCAATCCATTGGAGAACTTGCAAAACATTTTTCGACAGACTTTCTTGAGAATACAAAAGAGATTCCATGGAAACAAATCAAAGCACAGCGCAATATTTTTGCCCATGGATATGATACTAAGGTAGATTTTTTGGAGGTTTGGAAAACAGTTTCTCAGGATATTCCGAAACTACGTTCTGATTGTTTTTCTATCTTACAATCAAACCAATATGATATTATAAAAATAAATAAATTATCCGATGAATCGCGACCCCCAAGGAGGACATGATGGCAAAGAATATCGACCTGAATGCAAACGAGGACCAGGCGGAGGTACGTCCGCTTACGCCGGAGGAGGCGAAGGAAGCCGCTGAGATGGCAGATATGCCTGACCTCTCCGGCATCGCCATCTCCGCCGAGGAGATGGGCGACGAGGTGACCGCCGTTGATGCCGACTACGGCGCGGGGCAGATTCAGGTGCTCGAGGGACTCGAGGCGGTGCGCAAGCGTCCCGGTATGTACATCGGATCGACATCAGAGCGCGGACTGCATCACCTTGTCTATGAGGTTGTCGACAACTCCATCGACGAGGCGCTTGCGGGCTACTGCGACACGGTCGAGGTCGTCATCCACAAGGACAACAGCATCACCGTCACCGACAACGGGCGCGGCATCCCCGTCGACATGCACGAGAGCGGCATGCCCGCCGTCGAGGTCGTGCTCACCGTTCTCCACGCAGGCGGCAAGTTCGGCGGCGACGGCTATAAGGTCTCGGGCGGTCTGCACGGCGTCGGCGTCTCCGTCGTCAATGCACTCTCCTCGACGATGGATGTCGAGGTGCGCCGTGACGGAGAGATCCATGCCATCTCCTTTGCGCGCGGCGTCACGCAGAAGAAGCTGCATACGATCGGCACCTGCGAGACCACGGGGACGCGCGTCCACTTCGTCCCCGACCCCGAGATTTTCACCGTCACGACTTACAGCTTCGAGACGCTGAAACATCGTCTGCGCGAGCTGGCGTTCCTCAATCACGGCATTACGATCACCCTCGTCGACGAGCGCGGGGAGGAGGAGCGCCGCGAGACCTTCCACTTCGACGGCGGCATCCGTTCGTTCGTTGCGCATCTGAACCGCAAGAAGGAGACGATCAACGAGGAGCCGATCTACTTCAACGGCGTAAAGGATGATACGGTCGTCGAGATCGCGATGCAGTACAACGACAGCTATCAGGAGAACATCTACAGCTTCGTCAACAACATCAACACCGAGGAGGGCGGCACGCACCTCGCGGGCTTCAAGATCGCCCTCACGCGCGCGGCGAATGACTTCGCGCGGCGGCTGAACGTGCTGAAGGATAAGGACGGCAACCTCTCGGGCGAGGATGTGCGCGAGGGTCTGACCTGCGTCATCAGCCTCAAGGTGCGCGAGCCGCAGTTCGAGGGTCAGACCAAGACGAAGCTCGGCAACTCCGAGGTGCGCGGCATCGTGGACTCCATCGTCACAGAGGGGCTGATGGAGTACTTCGAGGAGAACCCAGCCGTCACAAAGAGGGTGCTCGACAAGGCGCTCATGGCGTCCCGTGCGCGCGAGGCTGCGCGAAAGGCACGCGAGCTCACGCGCCGCAAGAACGCACTTGAGGTCTCGAGCCTCCCCGGCAAGCTCGCTGACTGCTCTGTGAAAGACCCTGACCAGTGCGAGATCTACATCGTCGAGGGCGACTCTGCGGGCGGCTCTGCAAAGCAGGGACGCGATCGCCGATTCCAGGCGATCCTGCCGCTGCGCGGAAAAATTTTGAACGTCGAAAAGGCACGCCTTGATAAGATCTTTGCCAACGCCGAGATCCGCACGATGATCACGGCGTTCGGCACGGGCATCGGTGAGGAGTTTGACCTGGCGAAGCGCCGCTACAGCAAGATCATCATCATGACGGATGCGGACGTGGACGGCGCACACATCCGCACACTGCTCCTCACGTTCTTCTACCGCTATATGAAGCCGCTCGTCGATCACGGGCACGTCTACATCGCGCAGCCGCCGCTCTATCAGATCCGCAAGGAAAAGAAGCATTTCTACACCTACTCCGATGAGGAGCAGGCGAAGAAACTCGACGAGATCGGGCGGGACGGCGTCACCATTCAGCGCTACAAGGGTCTCGGCGAGATGAACCCCGAGCAGCTCTGGGAGACGACGATGAACCCCGAGGGGCGCACCATGCTGCAGGTCGGCGCGGAGGATGCCGAGGCGGCGGACGAACTCTTCACCATCCTCATGGGTGACAAGGTCGAGCCGCGCCGCCAGTTCATCGAGGAAAATGCACGGCTTGTGCGGAATCTTGATATTTGAAGAATCGCATATAGAAGAATCCCCTTGACGCTGTGTGCATCAAGGGGATTTTCTTGTCATAGAAACGGTAAATGAGAAAACCCCGCCTTGCGTCTACCAAACCCTGGCGGGGAAATCTCGCTTGTAATGGGGGCGACCGCTAGACAGTGCCCTTTTTGTATCTCTATTCTATCATTTGTGCGCATCTGCGTCAAGAAGCGATGTCACATCAACTGCATACGAAAAGCGTTACGCTCGCTTAGAGGCAAGTGCAACGCTTTTTTGTGCCTAACACCAATCTGGACAAAGCCGCACGCAGCATTACATGTGTTGGGACTCTGTCGTCCCCAGCCCTTGTCCCACGTGGGCTGAGAAGCCATTTTGGAAAGTCGTCCGTTTTTCGCGCTGTTTTTGCTGCCAAAATGCGTTCTCCAGACGGAAAATCGCATGGCAGATTGTCTCTATTCCTTGTCTGGCGCGGGCTGCGCCGTTTTGGAAAGTCGCAGCGGTAGAATGCGGCTTGCGCGTCCCTGCGGATCATTTTCCATTTTTGCTTTGATTACTATAATAACATAGATTTCCTCATTTTTCAATGTCGCGCTTCGTGCGCTAATTATTTTTCAAAAAAAAATTATTGTATCTATTGACGTTCTGTTTTCTCTGTGCTATACTTCGTTTGTAATCAAGTTAATTACAAAATATTTACGGAGGTATGGAAAATGAAAATTGCAGTTGTAGCAGCAAATGGAAAGGCAAGCCGTGCGATCATCGAGGAGCTTATCGCACGCGGACATGCGGTGACGGCATTTGCACGCAGCGAGAACAAGAGCGCTGCAAAGGAGTTCGTACAGAAGGACATCCTCGATCTGACGAAGGTGGATCTCGCGGGATTTGATGTGGTGGTCGATGGATTCGGCGCATATATGCCCGATACCCTGCCGCTGCACACGAAGACGAGTCAGCATCTCGCCGATCTCGTGGCGGGGACGGCAACGCGCCTCTACATCGTGGGTGGTGCGGGCAGCCTCTATGTCGATCCGGCGCACAAGGTGCAGCTGCTCGATACGCCGGAGTTCCCCGCAGAGTTCTACGCGCTCGCAAAGGCGCAGACGGATGAGCTCGCGGCGCTGCGTTCCCGCACGGATGCAAAGTGGGTCTTTGTCAGCCCTGCGGCGGATTTCCAGGCGGACGGCGCAAAGACGGGCAAGTACATCCTCGGCGGCGAGGAGCTGACGCTGAGCGGCGCGGGCGAGAGCGTTATCAGTTACGCGGACTACGCGCTCGGCATGGTCGATCTGATCGAGAGCGGGGCTCATGTGGGCGAGCGCGTGTCATTGGTGCAAGCGTGAGTATTCAAAAACTCAACGCCCTACTCCTCGATGAGATGCCGGAGTACCGCGCACAGGCGGTGCAGGTGGGGGAGGATCATGCGGCGCAGCGGGGTCTCCTGCGCGCGCTGATGAATGTCCGTCCGCCGCGCCCCATCTCAGAGGAGTTCCTGCGCCTGCAGGACGAACTGCTCTCAGCGGAGCGGGAGGAGCGCGGCGTGGTGGACGTGATGACGCTCCCCGCCGTGCCCTCCGACCCGCGCATTGTCCTCTGGCAGGGCGACATCACGCGCCTTGCAGCAGATGCAATCGTGAACGCGGCGAACTCTGCGCTCCTCGGCTGCTTCATCCCATGTCACCGCTGCATCGATAACGCAATTCACTCGGCGGCGGGCTTGCAGCTGCGTGCGGAATGTGCCGCGCTCATGGAGCGACAGGGACATCCCGAGGAGACAGGCAGGGCGCAGCTCACGGCGGGCTACAACCTCCCCGCGCGCCACGTTCTCCACACGGTCGGCTCCATCGTCGCGGGCGCGCTGACGGATGAGGATCGGGCGCTGCTCGCCTCCTGCTACTGCTCCTGTCTCTCCCTTGCGGCGGAGCACGGGCTGAGATCCGTTGCATTCTGCTGCATCTCCACGGGCGAGTTCCACTTCCCGAATGCGGCGGCGGCAGAGATCGCCGTGCGTGAGGTGCGTGCCTTCCTGCGCGAAAATGACAGCATCGAGCGCGTCATTTTCAACGTGTTCAAGGACGAGGATCGCGCGATCTACGAAAGACTTTTACGATGAACGAATCCATTGCAAAACTAAAAAATGCCCTCGCATCTGCCGAGTGCATCCTGATCGGCGCGGGGGCGGGACTATCAACGGCAGCAGGATATGACTATGCAGGGGCACGTTTTCTGAAATACTTTTCGGATTTTCACGCGCGCTTCGGTATCGAGGATATCTACAGCGGCGGTTTCTATCCATTCCCAACGCGTGAGATGTTCTGGGCGTGGTGGAGTAGGAGCATCTATATCAACCGCTATGCACCGCTGCCGGGTGATGTGTATGGGAATCTCCTGCATCTGGTCGCAGGGCGGGACTACTTCGTACTGACGACGAACGTCGATCACGCCTTTCAGCGGGTGGGTTTTGAGAAGGAGCGGCTCTTCTATACGCAGGGCGATTTCGGCCTCTTTCAGAGCAGTACACCGCATGGGGCTTCTGCGCGGAAGACCTACGATAACGAGGAAATGGTGCGCGCCATGCTCGCGGCGCAGGGGTTCACGTTCGATGAGGATGGAACGCTGCTTCTGCCGACGGACGGCGCGCCCGCGATGGAGATCCCGACGGCGCTCATCCCGTACTGTCCCGACGACGGCGCAGAGATGACGACGAATCTGCGCGCGGACGCGAGCTTTGTCGAGGATGCGGGCTGGGATGCTGCGGCTGCGCGCTACACGGACTATCTCACGCACACGGAGGGGAAGCGGACGCTCCTCCTCGAGCTCGGCGTTGGGATGAATACGCCCGGCATCATCAAGTATCCGTTCTGGCGCATGACGGCAGAGCGTACGGATGTGACATTCGCCACGGTGAATCTAGGCATGGGATATGTACCGCCTGAGATCGCCGCGCAAAGCATCGTGATCGACTCGGATATTGCAGAGGTGCTGCGATTGATGGCATAAGAAAAGTGATGTTACACGAAAGTCATTTTGATTCGTGCAACATCACTTTCTTGTATTTTTTCGTGCTGGGTGCTCAAAGCGCCCCTACCACCGCTCACGCGGTCCCCCTCCCCCGTGTCGCACGGGGGAGGGCTGCGTGCCGCAGTTGGTACAGAACTGCTCTCCCGCGCCGAGCTGATTCCCGCAGTTTTCACAAAATGCCATGATAATATCTCCTTATACGATGAGTTTGAATATATATTTCTACAAAAAGAATAACATAAATGGATTGTTTTGATAAGAAGGTCTTTCGTATTGTATTTTTTCGCATTCTACTATATGATGTAGGTATTAAATTATGAGAATTTCCAGAAAGGAGCATTTTCATGAAACTCATTGACCGCCTCCTCCCTATGACATCGCGTGACGCAGGAGGGCAAATGCGCCGCACCATCCTACGCGCCGTCAGCGCCGCACTCTTCGCCCTCACCATGCTAGTCGCACCACAGATCAGTACGGACACCACGCCCTCCCTCGGGCAAATTGCTGCCGCCGCAGAAATGCGCGAGCAGAAACAGCCTGCATTCTGGCAGATGTACTATAACTTCGCCCCGCCGACCGATGAATTCATCGCGGAGCTTGCCGCCGAGCACGACGAACGAGGGCGACTTCCACGTCTACATCGTCGAGCGCAGCATCGACGGCGTCGAGAAGGGCAAGATCGCCCCGTGGTTCGGCCGCGCGGGCGGCGGCATCCAGTACAAACTCCCCGACCGCATCGTCACACTGATGGAGGCACAGCCGCCATTTTTGAGCGAGATGGAGGAGGAGAGGGAAGCGGCGTAACGGAATAGATAGATGAAGAGTTCGTAAACAGGCTTTGGTGCCCACCGCCTGCCAGAATCACCTCCATATAGTCCGAGATCTCGCGCCACGCATGGCATTGTTCACGCGCATATCGCACTTCATCGGTCTGCGCCAAGATCTGCTCGAGCCCCTGGCTCTACTCTTTGAGGATATGCGCCTTATTTTTATCCAATTTTCTAAGCAGCCAATTTCATCATGAGGCGTGAATCTCTACCTGACACATCTTCATCGCCGCGAGCGCATTCGCGTGACTCTCAGGCGTGACGCCCGCGCAGCAGGAGGCGTCGACGGAGACGGGCTTCTCGGGGTAGAATGCCTTCACGAGGAGGGCGTTGGAGATGACGCAAATGTCCGTGCAGAGACCGACGAGTTCGATCTTGTCGTAGTCCGCGAGGGCGGCGGGCAGTGTGGTTGCGCCGAAGGTGGGCTTCTCGATAACGGCTGCAGCCTCACACACGAAGGGCTGCAATGCGGGCGCGATCTCCCAGCCCGCTGTGTCGCGGATGCAGTGCTCCACGGGCAGCTTCTTCCCCTCCTGCGTCGTGCGGTAGTCCGCGCCGTGCGTATCCATGGTGAAGATGAGCGCCGTCCCCTCCGCACGCGCGGCACTGAGCTTTGCGACCATACGCGGCAGCATCTCCTGCGCCTCCCTCGTTCCGAGTGCCCCGTCGATAAAGTCATTCTGCATATCTACAACAACGATTGCTTTGCGCATGATGTTTTCCTCCATTTACCCGTACATGGTCTTTCCATGCCCCGATTTCCTAAATCACTGGAATGTCAAGGGCGCACAGCGACACATACCCATCCATGTGATAATCATTCGACAAAAGGAAGAGAGACTCCTTCATAAAAGGAATTTTTGAATATTCGAAGAATCATATCTGTAGAATTGCTACGATGGAGAGAAAGGGGTTCCATATGACAGACATGGAAAATACGCCGAAGCTGACTACAGGGGGACAGCCATCTGTGACGAATAGCGCCCGTCGTTATTGGATCTATTCTCCCGGCGAGAAGGCGCGGCACTGGCAGGAATTCTACGCAGATAAAATTATGGGGATTGGTTGGGACGAGCTTGGTGATCTTTCGCAGTACACCTCAAAAGAGGATATGAAAACAGCTATGAGAGACAAGTACAACCCTGACAAATCCTATATAAATGACGGTCATGCCGTATGGCAGTTCGCAAACGTCCTCAAAGTCGGCGATGTTGTATTCGCCAAACGAGGGAAAAAGGCCTTGATTGGACGCGGCATCGTTATATCGGGCTATGTCTATGACAAAACGCGCGGCGAGTACAAACATATCCACAATGTAGATTGGACACATAAAGGGGAATGGGCGCATCCAGGGGAGGCAGTAACCAAGACACTGACCGATATTACACCATACACCACGTACGTCGAGGAGCTGGAATCGCTCGTACTTGGCGAAGCAGTTGATTTAGAGCGAGACGATGAACCCGTTGGCAAATTCCCTGCTTACACCAAAGCAGATTTCCTTCGCGAGGTCTATATGAGCGAGGATGCCTTTGAAACGCTGAAAGCTCTGCTCCACCGCAAGAAAAATATCATCCTTCAGGGGGCGCCGGGTGTCGGTAAGACCTTTGCCGCAAAGCGGCTGGCATACGCCATCATGGGCGAAATGGATAAACGCCGCGTGAAAATGATCCAGTTTCACCAGAGCTACAGCTATGAGGATTTCATCATGGGCTATCGCCCGAATGAGACTGGTGGCTTCAAACAAAAATGCGGACCTTTTTATGATTTCTGCAAGAAAGCAGAGGAAGACAACGAGCGTCCCTATTTCTTCATCATTGACGAGATCAACCGCGGCAACCTCAGCAAGATCTTCGGTGAGCTGCTCATGCTAATCGAGGCGGACAAGCGCGGTGCATCAAATTCGCTCCGCCTGCTCTACAACGATGAGCAGTTCTGCGTGCCGGATAACGTCCACATCATCGGTATGATGAACACCGCCGACCGCAGTCTCGCCCTGATCGACTATGCCCTGCGCCGCCGCTTTGCCTTCTATGATATGGCACCGGCATTTGACTCCGATGGATTCAAACAGATGAAAAGCGCGATTAACAATAAGAAATACAACGCACTGATCGACAAGGTCATCGCACTGAATCAGGAGATCAGCAATGACTCGGCGCTCGGCGATGGCTTCCGCATTGGGCACAGCTATTTCTGCACGGATGCCCCCATTGATGATGCATGGCTGTCCTCGGTTGTTGAGCACGAACTGATCCTGCTGTTGCAGGAATACTATTTTGATGCACCGGACAAGCTCAATAATTGGGTCGGGGAACTGAGGAGTGCCCTAGATGTCTGATAACCACACGATTCGCAACATCTACCATATGCTCGCCTATGCATTCGAGGCTCTGCGCAAGGATGACTGGGATACGCTTGCTGCCGAGGATTTCGAGCACATACATGACCTGCTTGCGGCAATCCTCGTGTACGGTATCCCCATACAGATCAAGCGAGGTCTGCACCGTGATTATCTGCGGCAGGAAGGAGGTATTGCAGGTGTACGGGGGCAAATTCTCATCTCTGAGACCCTGCGGCAGCAGACTCTGCCGCAGGGCAGACTCGTATGTGCCTACGACGAATTCGTCACGGATACGCCGCATAACCGCATCCTGAAGACAACCATGCTTCTCCTGCTGCGGCATGGTAGCGTAAATGCCGTACGCAAGCAAATGCTCCGCAAGCTGCTTCTCTATTTCGCAGAGGTTCATGAGATCGCACCTGCCGCCATCCATTGGACTGCGCTGAAATACCATTGCAACAACGCCTCATATCGTCTGCTGCTCGGCATCTGTCAGCTCGTCATCGAAGACTTGCTGCTCACGACAGAGAAGGGGACGCATCGCCTCGCAAATTATTTTTCAGCCAAGGCAATGCACTGGATCTATGAGCGCTTCGTGCGGAACTACTATAGGGCAGAGCATACGGATCTGAGGGTCAGCGCCATGCATGTCAAGTGGGACACCACCACGCCCAGTAGATATCTGCCTGCGATGAAAACGGATGTTTCTCTGGAGAAGAATGGCAAGCGACTAATTATCGACACAAAATATTATTGCCATACCATGCAGACAAATGAAAAATACACGAGCACAACATTTATCTCTCACAATCTCTATCAGATCTATGCCTATGTGAAGAACTGTGACACCCATCGAACAGGAAATGTCGCAGGCGTCCTGCTCTATGCCATGACCGACGAAGCGATCACGCCGAATGAGGATATGATGATTGCAGGCAGCCGAATCAGCGTGAAAACGCTCGATCTTGGGCAGGATTGGTCTGAAATCAGAAGACAGCTCGATCAGTTCTGCAGCTGGTTCTAACATAAAACCCCCGCTTCAGCCGAAGCGGGGGTTTTATCATATGGAGATATTAGGTATTCTTCGCAATGATCGCGCCAACGACGGCACCCGCGATGATCGCAGTATTGACACTGCCCTGCGAGTACTTCTTGCCGCCCTTCTTCTTGCGCTTGCCGCCCCATGCAAGCTGCTGCATGTCTGCGTTGCCGTCCGCCGTGGTGAACGCCGTCTGCGTGACGCGCTGCGGCGCATTCAGTGCGCTTGCGGAGACCTCTGCCGCACCGACAGCACCATAGCCGAGCACACCGACGAGGGCAGCAACAGCTGTTTTCTTCATCATCTTTGTATTCATCATGTGACTCACATCCTTTTCGCGATTGGAGAAATCTCTTCCCGTTACATGGCCATAATAGCACCCCTACATGGGAAATGTATTCGATGGGGATGCGAGTTTCGTTAAGACTTGCTCCTAATTTTTGTTGTTGAATGAAAATTCTTCACCCTCCGCTGAGATGCGCCATCTGCCTCCGAGAGATATGCCATTGCCGCCGCGCACAGGACGAATGCGGCGATGATGATGCACATTCCGCGGGCGTCCTGTCGGAGAAGATGGCGAGGAGGACGGAGGAGATCGTGCCGCTGCCGTATTGGAGCGCGCCGATGAGCGCCTCCGCCGAGCCTGTCACCTCGTCGGGGACGCACGAGAGCGCAGCTGCGTTGGAGCACGCCGCAATGATTCCGTTCGTGCTGAAAACGATCAGCATTGGAAGGGCGATACCCCAGAGCCCAAGTGCCCCGTGAGTCCGTCCACGAGCAGCCAGAGCGAGGCAAACGCCATAAATGCGCTCAGAATAACGAGCAACGAGATGCTCCTCCTGCTGCTGTCCATAAAATCCTTCCCTCCTCGTGACAAGCGACTGCATTATAGCCCTTCCGCACAGTTTTATCAATTTGTTCTTCCAATCGAAAACAGCCCGCCTGCCTATGCAGGGGGCTGTGCTTGGATAACGGCAGATTAGCGTTTCCCGCCAATGCGGAGCCTGTACACGGGACACGCAGAAGCGGCGATCGCCGGAGGCGGTCAACGTCAGCCCCTCGTCTCCAAAATCAGCGGCGCGACGGCGCCTTTTTTCACGTCGATGATCCCCTTGTCAGTCAGTTTGAAATACGGGCTGACGGGCAGGGAGAGGGTGCTCAGGGACATGATGACGTTGTCGTGGCGATAGCCGCAGTCCGTGAGGGCGCGGCGGACGCCGGCGATCTGTTCACCGAGGACGGGCAGCGGACGATCGGAGAGGATGCCCGCGATCGGCAGCGGGGCAAATGCCTCCACATGGCCGTCTCGCACCGCGACGAATCCGCCCTGCGCCTCGATGACGGTATTGGCCGCCGTCTGCATATCCGCCGCCGTCTGCCCGAGGACGAGCAGATTGTGACTGTCATGCGCGTAGGTGGTCGCCGCCGCACCGCAGGTGAGCGCCGTCCCGCCGATGAGCGCCATGCCGCAGCCGCCATTTTTGCCGTGCCGTTCAAAGACACAGGCAAGGTTGTAGGGGCTGCTCTCCCAGTCGATCACGCCGCCGCGCACGGGCAGCTCTGCCCGCCCCTCCGCGACAAAGGTCGTATGCTCCTGCACCGCGAGGATGCGGCAGAGCACCGTCCCCTCTCTGATCGGCGCACGCAGGACGAAATCCTCGGCCGTGCGCGGCGACAGATGAACGCTGTGATAGAAATGCGCCGGGAACGACGTATCGCGCTCCGGCTCCTCCCACGCCTCGCCGCGTGCAAAGACCTGCGCCCCCGCGTGCCAGACGCTCTCGATGGCAAAGGCTCGCAGGTCGGAGAGCACGACAAAGTCAGCGATGCGCCCGGGCGCGATGGCGCCCTTGTCCCGGAGTCCCATGTGCTGCGCGGGCGCATAGGTCGCCGCATAGATCGCCTCCTCCGGCGCGAGGCCGAGCTCGATGCTCCGCTGCACGAGATGGTTGAGCTGTCCGCGCCGCACGAAATCGTCCGGCATTGTGTCGTCCGTAACGAGGGCAAAGCGCCCCGACAGGCGGTTCTCCATGAGGTAGTCGAGGAACTCCTTCTTCAGCGTCTTTTCCTGCAGCTGGATGAACATTCCATTCGCGGCACGCGCGGCGAGCCCCTCCATCGACTGATCCGTATGATCCGAACGGATGCCGCGATAGAGGAGCTGCGCGAGCTCCCATCCGACGAAGCGCGGACAGTGCCCCTCGATGGAGAAATCCGGCCGCCCGTGCTGGATCTGCCGGATCAGGCGGTTCGTCTTGGAATGCGCGTCCGCGAGCACCGCGCGGCAGTCCATGACCTCGCCGAGGCAGATGACCTGCTCCATGTGCATGAGCGCCTCGACATCATCGTTCTCGATCGCAGCGCCGGCGGTCTCGAGCGTCTCATTCGTCGACGGGACAGACGAGGGGATGGCGATCCGAACGTCGCAGGGGCCGTTCTGCGTCGTCTGCATCAGCGCGCGGATGCCCGCAAGGCCGAAGACGTTTGCAATCTCATGCGGCTCGGCAATGAGTGTTGTCACGCCGTTGCGTGCAGCGCCGTTCATAAATGTACGTGGAGCGCACATCGTACTCTCAATGTGCATATGACAGTCGATCAGTCCCGGGATCACATACTGCCCCGCAAGATCGATCGTACGCTGCGGCGCGATCGGCAGCGCATCGGTGCCGACATAGGCAAAGCGGTCGCCGCTGACCGCAATGTTTCCCGCGACGAA
The DNA here is from genome assembly GCF_000318175.2 of Selenomonas sp. oral taxon 138 str. F0429. Taxonomy (NCBI): domain Bacteria; kingdom Bacillati; phylum Bacillota; class Negativicutes; order Selenomonadales; family Selenomonadaceae; genus Selenomonas; species Selenomonas sp. oral taxon 138. Next base: position 102,839 of record NZ_KB290939.1, read on the forward strand.
CTTTTTGAGATAGCTGTTGTAGACCTGACCGTTCGTCAGAAGTACGTCGATGTTCATGGCGACCCCCTATTTCACGCCCGCAATGGCGTAGAAGTAGTATGCGAGGAGGAGCGCGAGCAGATAGTGCCCCTTGTGCAGCTCATGCATGCGCCCAGCGGCGAGCTTCATGAGGACGAACGCGATGAACGCGACGGAGATGCCGTTCGCAATGTTGAACGTGTACGCGGTAAAGGCGATGCAGAGGAACGCCGGGATGTACTCGGCAATGTCCGTGTAGTCGAGGTTGCGCATACCCGCCATCATGCTGACCCCGACGTAGATGAGGACGGGTGCAGTCGCCGCCGCCGGGATCATGAGCGCGAGCGGGGTCACCGCGAGGATGAGGAGAAAGGCTGCCGCTGTCGTGCATGCCGTCAGCCCCGTACGTCCACCCGCCTCCACGCCCGCGCCGGACTCGAGGTAGGTGATGAGCACCGGGATGGTGAAGAAGGAGCCGACCGTCGCGGCGATGGAGTCGACGTGGAAGACCTTGTCGATGTCGGGCAGGTCGCCATTCTTGTCGAGGAAGCCCGCCTTGCCGCCGATGCCGATCGCCGTGCCGAAGCTCGAGAAGAAATCCGGCAGGAAGAACGCAAAGAGGAACGGCAGATACTGAAGGTCAAGTGCGCCGACAAGGTCAAAATTGAAGAAGATCGGCGCAATGCTGTCCGGCATGCGAAAGATGCTCTCGGGGATCTTCGTGAGCCCCATCGGGATGCCGATGACCGTCCCCGCGAGGATGCTGATGAGTGCCGCGCCGCGCACCTTACGTGCCGTGAGCACGAGGAGGATGACGAAGGTGATCGCAGCAAGGATGACGACGGGCTGCGTGAGATCGCCGAACGAGAGCGCAACCTTCTTTGCGTTGACGGCGAGCAGCTTTGCATTGCGCATGCCGATCACGGCGAGGAAGATGCCGACGCCCGCGCTGATCGAGATCTTGATACCGCGCGGGATCGTCATGACAATAACCTTACGAATGCCGAGCACCGTGACGATGATGAACAGCAAACCACTCAGAAAGACGATGGCACTCGCGACGCCGATCGGCACATTTTGAAGCTGCACCATGGTGATCGAGAAGATCGCAACGCTGCCCATGCCGGGCGCGAGCGCAAAGGGGCGGTTCGTGTAGAGTCCCATCGCCATCGACGTGAGGAAGATCATCAGCACCATGCCGGTGAGCATCGCTCCCTCGGGAACGCCCGCCTCGCCCATCATGTGCGGCACGACAGCGAGCACATAGCCCATCGTCGCAAACGTCGTGAGACCCGCGATGATCTCCGTACTGACGGAGGTCTGGTGCTCCTGCAGTCGGAACTGCCGTTCAAACTGCTCCTCTAGGAATGAATTCATTGGATGTCCCTCCCAAAAAGACTGCTAGGGAATCACTGATAAAATGGAGTCCGTCAAACTGCTGCAGAATTTATCGGTGCTTCCCTAAAATAATCCATCTTCATTATAAACCCATTGCGGAGCTTTTCCAAATAATTTCATATTCTTTAGCGTAAAACGGGGCTGATCCATGAAGGCAGATATAGTCTGCGTGATGCACTGTGGGGCTTGGGCGTCGCTTCTGGTTTTTGGCAGAGGAATGACAGCGCATGAAAAAAGACCGGCATCTGCCAGTCTTTTTTCTTAGAAAATACCCTGTGCCCGATAATACTGCGCTTTCCCGCGCAGGACATCGCCGCCACGTGAGCCATTCGTCGCCCACGGGTCGAACACGGGGCTCTCCTCTGTGCCGAGGTACTCCAGATCCCAACGCTCGCAGGTACTGCGCGGCCCGTAGGGTGCGTGGGCGCGCACGCCGTCCTCGTTGTCCGCCGCCTCGCCGTGGGTTAGAATGCGCGCCTTGTCGATGGTGAGCCAGAGGCCGTCCGCGAGCGCCGCCGTTGCCTGTGCCATCGACTCGATCTGTGCGGCGGTCGGCGGCTCCGTCCCAAGATCGTCGGTGGTTGCACCGTACGCCGCGAGCAGGGCGATGCTCACGCTCCCGCTGTTGCGCAGATAGGTCGCAGCAAGCAGTTCGTCAAGTGCGCCCGCGCCAATCACATAGATGCCGCCATCCGCATCGATCTGCACATGGTAGTCCGCAAAGAACTGCCCGTAGTGCCCCGCCGTCCAGTGGAGGTACAGCTTCGTCTCACGCGCGCACCGCGCGGCGGCGTACATCAGGGCGGGACGGTACGCCGCAGCGAGTTCACGCAGTTCGGTGCAGGTGACGCGGTGCATGGCAGAGCGGGGGAGGACGGCGCTCATCGCGTCCCCTCCTTTTCACCCCGCATCATGACCGTGCGCCCAAGGAAGCCGATGAGTCCCGAGGCAATATTGCTCGTCAGCTCCGCACTCCCATAGAAGACGGAGAGGATCGCAACGATGACGAGTCCCGTCCCGACCATCCAATCCACGCGCGGCAGATAATTTCGCATAAAAATTCTCCTTTCTCTTGTCTGCAAAATTTCTTTCCATAAGAAATACTTGCTGCAAACAGGAAAAAGGAGAGTGTGGTATTTATTTCCGCATCCGCGCCCCGCGCCGCACCTTCTCGAGATAGTGGCGCGTCTCGTGGACGACGATCCCAGAGAGGGCGATGAGTGCGATGAGGTTCGGGATTGCCATGAGCCCGTTCACAATGTCGGCGAGCACCCAGATCGCCTCGAGCTTCAGGAATGCGCCGCACGCAATGAGCGCGATGAAGACGAGACGATACGGCAGGATGGCGCGCACGCCCGCCAGATAAAGCACGGCGCGCTCGCCGTAGTAGTTCCAGCCGAGGATGGTGGTGAACGCAAAGAGCGCGAGCGAGATGGTGAGGAGTGCGCCGCCGACGCTACTGTAGAGGCTCGAGAACGCCGCGCCCGTCATCGCCGCGCCGGCAGTGTCGCCGTGCCATGCGCCCGTGAGGACAAGCACAAGCCCCGTCATCGAGCAGATGATAATCGTATCAATAAATGTACCTGTCATGGAGATCAGCCCCTGCTCGGCGGGCTCCTTTGTCTTTGCCGCCGCCGCCGCAATCGGCGCGGAGCCGAGACCCGACTCGTTCGAGAAGACGCCGCGCGCAATGCCGTTCTGCATCGCCATCATGACGGTCGAGCCCGCGAATCCGCCCGCCGCCGCCGTGCCCGTGAACGCGCTGTCGAGGATGAGCGCGATTGCCGCAGGGATCTCACCGATGTGCATGAGGATGATCCCCGCGCAGATCACGATGTAGAGCACCGCCATAAAGGGGATGATGCGCGAGGCGACCTCGGCGATGCTGCGCAGCCCGCCAATCGTGATCGCCGCGATGAGTGCCGTGAGCGCGAGATCGGTCACGATGCGCGGCACGCCGAAGGACAGCTCCACGGAGTCGACAATGGCGTTGACCTGCGGAAACGTGCCGATGCCGAAGAACGCCACGAGCACTGTCGCCGCCGCGAAGAAGCCCGCCATTGGACGGTATTTCTCCCCCATGCCGCGCCGAATGTAGTACATCGGGCCGCCCGCGATCTCGCCGCGCTCGTCCGTCGTGCGGTACTTCACGGCGAGCAGTCCCTCTGCGTACTTCGTCGCCATGCCGAAGAACGCCGCCATCCACATCCAGAAGATTGCGCCTGGGCCGCCGACCTTCACCGCCGTTGCAACGCCGACGATGTTGCCCGTGCCGATCGTCGCGGCGAGCGCCACGCAGAGCGCCTTGAAGCTCGAGATATCGCCCGCACCGCGATTCTTTGCCTTGAGGATCAGCCCGAGCGCACGCGGCAGGTGGACCACCTGGATCAGCGAGAGGCGAACGGTGAGGAGGATGCCCGTCCCCACGAGCAGCGTGATGAGCGGAACGCCCCAGAGAAACGAGTCAATGGCGTTCAGCATGGGAAGAAATGATTCCATGTCCATACCCCCTAATTAATTCATTTTCATTTTCTCTAAAAATGAAAATATGCGGGTATTTTACCATGATAAAGGATGAAATGTCCATGTATACATGAATCTGCTGATTTCCATTTTACATATACGCCAAAATAAAGTATAATGAACCCTTCAATGAACTGAAACGGAGGGGCGCAATATGCCGGGCATCGGAATTATTACAAACGTCATCGTTATCGTGCTCGGGGGCTCTTGGGGCTCGGGCGCGGCTGCATCTTCTCGGCGGTCTCGGTCGGACTCTTTCAGGGCGCGATCTTCCTCGTGGCCGGCGCGATCGAGCCCATCATAACACCCGCAGCACTCGCGAATCTCAGCTACATCGGCAACATCCTCATCTTCTGCGTCGGCACGAACCTCCTCGGTCTGCCGCACATCCGCGTCGCGAACTTCTTCCCCGCTCTCGTCATTGCCATCCTCTGGCAGTGAATTCTTCACATAAAACAGCCTACATACTGTCCATAATCGGACGGAATGTAGGCTGTGTCCGCATATGCACGATTATTCGTACCCGACAATGCCGATGCGCGTGATGCGGCCTTTCTCCACACTGAATCCGATGTGAATATTGTACGGATCGCCGTAGACGAAGCTCTCCTCGCCGCTCTCATAGCGCGTATAGCGCTGCGGCTTGCCGTACGTGCGGGTGATCTTGTCGGCCGGGTCGCCAACCGTCACGCCCGCGGGCGTTGCAATCCCGTTGTGCGCACTCGTATTGATATACATGACCGTATCGCCGACAAATGTAACCTGAAACGACGTGCCGTACGTATAGCGATCCATCATCTCATCGAGTGCCGCGCTCTTCGCCGGCTCCGTGCGCTCGGTCGGCGCACCGTAGATCGCCTCGACCTGTGCGCGCTTCATCCCGACCATGATGCCGCCGAGCGCGATCTCATTATACTGCAGGACATGATCGTCCCGATTGATCTGGTTCGCGCCCGCAGCCATAGTAACTGCCGAAAACGCCAGTACGAGCACAGCCACCAGCCCGACAATTCTCTTCCCCATCATTCTCATCCTCCTTGCAGATGTTAAAATCTCTTTGATTTTTTCGACAACAAAACGCAAAATCCTCTCTCATATTAAAATCATGAAGGGCTTTTTCATCATGTGGCGAATCAATAGACATATAGAATTCCGTAAGGAGGTTGTCCTATGTCGATCCTTGCAGCCTATGTCGTCCCCCATCCGCCGCTCATCATCCCCGAGGTCGGGCGGGGCGAGGAGAAGAAGATTCAGCTGACGGTAAATGCCTACGAGCGTGCGATGAAGGAGGCAGCGGATTTTGCCCCCGATACGATCATCGTCGTGAGCCCGCACACGGTCATGTACGCCGACTACTTCCACATCGCACCGGGCGAGGAGGCATCGGGCAGCTTCGGCCAATTCGGTGCGCCCGAGGTCGCGGTGACAGCACGCTATGACAGCGTGCTCGCAAAGGAGCTTGCGTCCGTGGCTGCAGCAGAGGGCATCGAGGCAGGACCCGTCGGCGGGCGAAATGCCGCGCTCGATCATGGGGTCATGATCCCCCTGCACTTCCTGCACGCATATACGCGCGACTTTCGCCTCCTGCGCGTCGGCATCTCGGGACTGTCACCGTTGGCACACTACAACTTCGGCAAATGCATTGCGCGCGCGGTCGAAACGCTCGGACGCTGCGCCGTCTTCATCGCGAGCGGAGACCTCTCGCACAAGCTGACGCCCGAGGGACCCTACGGCTTTGCGCCCGAGGGGCCGCGATTTGACAAGGCGTGCATGAAGTACCTCGAGGAGGGCGACTTCCTAAAGCTACTGCGCATAGACCCCGCGCTCTATCAAGCGGCGGCAGAGTGCGGTCTGCGCTCGTTCTGGATGATGGCGGGTGCACTCGATGCGAAGGCGCTCAAGATCAAGAAGCTCTCCTATCAGGGGCCGTTCGGCGTCGGCTATGGCGTTGTCTCCTGCAAGGTGACGCGCGAAGATGTGCGCCGCAGCTTTGCCGAGCGCTATGAGATCCTCGAGAAGCGTGCACGCGAGGAACGGCGTGCCGCTGAGGATGACTATGTGCAACTCGCACGGCACGCGATTGAGACCATTGTCCGTACGGGTGAACCCGCTATGCGCCCGCAGGGACTCCCGTCCGAGATGGCAGAGCGCGCGGGGGTCTTCGTCTCGCTCAAGAAGGACGGGGAACTGCGCGGCTGCATCGGGACATTCGAGCCTACGGCGAAGAATATCGCGGAGGAGATCATAAAGAACGCCGCCTCCGCCGCTCTGCGCGACCCACGCTTCCCGCCCGTGCGCGCAGACGAGCTGGACGAGCTCGTCTACTCCGTCGATGTGCTGACGGAGCCGGAGCTCGTGGACAGTGCGGACGATCTCGACCCGAAGAGATACGGCGTCATTGTCGAGTCACGCGGGCGCAAGGGGCTGCTCCTGCCCGATCTCGCGGGCGTCGACACGGTGGAGGAGCAGCTGCGCATTGCACGCAAAAAGGGCGGCATCCCCGAGGACGCCGCCATCCGTATCTGGCGCTTTGAAGTGACGCGGCACGTCTGAAATGAACGCCGCCCTAGTGACCTGCCGCCTCTGCCCCCATGCCTGCCGCCTCGGCGCGGGCGAGACGGGCTTCTGCCGTGCACGCGCGAACATTGGCGGCACCATCCGCCCGAAGAACTATGGCCGCGTGACCTCGCTCGCACTCGACCCGATCGAGAAGAAGCCGCTGTATCACTTTCACCCCGGCGGCTTCATCCTCTCGGTCGGCAGCTTCGGCTGCAACCTTGCCTGTCCCTTCTGCCAGAACGCCTCCATCGCAATGGCGGACGCCTCGATTGAGACGGAGAACGTGTCCCCCGCGCAGCTCGCCGCGCTTGCAGAGGATCTCAGCCGTCGCCCGCCGGGCAATCTCGGCGTTGCCTTTACCTACAACGAGCCGCTTCTGAGCTACGAGTATATCATGGACACGGCGCCCCTCCTGCATGCGGTAGGGCTAAAGGTCGTCCTCGTCACGAACGGCATGATCTGCGCGGAACCGCTCGCGCGCCTCCTGCCGCACGTCGATGCGATGAACATAGATCTGAAGGCATGGCACACGGACACCTATCGGCGGCTCGGCGGCGATCTGGAGGCGGTCAAGGGGACGATCGTACGCGCCGTCGCCCACGGCGTGCACGTCGAGGTGACGACCCTCGTCGTCCCCACGATGAACGACAGCACCGAGGACATGGACGAGGAAGCGCACTGGCTTTCCACCCTCTCGCCTGAGATCCCCCTGCACATCAGCCGCTATTTCCCGCGCCACAGGATGACGACACCGCCCACGCCGATCTCGACCATCGACCGCCTCATAGAGATCGCACACCGCCATCTGCATCATGTTCATCGCGGGAACTGCTGAATAAAGATTGTATTGCACAGGAAAATGCGGTATGCTGTGCACATAGGAGTGTTCATTGCAAAGGAGATGAGGCGCATCATGTTACGTACAAAACACAGGCTGCTCCGTTCCATCGCAGCATTTACAGCGGCAGGCTTCCTGCTCACAAGCACCGTGGGCGAGGCGGCAAAGGAACCGATCCGCAACGCGTTCTACAGCAGCGTAGAGGTTCTGCTGGACAAGCAAAAGACAGAGCCAACCACGAGCACCACACCGCTCTCGTTCGTACAGCAGGGCAAAAAATGGGGTGCAATCAACACCGCAGGAGAGTTCGTCATTCCGCCGGAGTACGATGAGCTCACTCCCTATACATCGGGCTATATCTCTGTGCGCCAAGGCAAAAAATGGGGCGTTTTCCGCGATACGGGCAAGCTCATCGTCCCCGTGATGTACAAGAGCATCGAGCCGTTTGAAGAAAGCGACATTGTCGTACAGAACACGAACGGAACATGGGACTGCTACGACATGGAGGGCAACGTCTTCCTCCCACGCCAGCAGCGCGACATCGTCCCTGCCCTGCATGGCATTTCTCTCGTACAGGCAAAGGACAAGTCATGGACATTCTACCGTGCAGACGGGACACGCCTGACAGAGAAATCCTATCAGAACATCGGCGTCTTCTCCGAGGGACTTGCGAGCGTTGAAGACAACAAGGGACGCGTCGGCTTCATCAACATGGACGGTACAGAGGTGATTGCCCCCCAATATGCACTCGCCATGAGCTTCAGCGAGGGGCTTGCGGCAGTGGCGATCAAAGGGAAATGGGGATTCATCGACAAAAGCGGGACAATGGTCATCGCGCCGCAGTTTCGCGATGTTGCGGGCGGATTCAGCGAGGGTCTCGCGGGCGTGCAGAGCAAAAAGAACTGGATCTTCATCGACAAGACCGGCGCAAAACAATTCGATGCGCGCTATGAGAGTGTTCTGCCCTTCCGCAGCGGCACGGCAGAGGTACATCGTAAAGCAAAAACGACCAACTTCCTCGGCGCCGCCATCGGCGTTGCCGCCTTTGCCTCGGGCTTCCTCTCACTTGGTACGGATCTATATACCGATCCGAAGATCAAGCGCGGGTACATCGACCACACGGGCACGGAGATTATATCACCAAAGAACAACTACAACTCCACCTTTGCGGACGGCATGGCACTCGTTGTCGTCAAGGGCAAATGGGGCTGCGTGAACGAAAAGGGCGCATACATCGTCGAACCGAAATACAACGAAATGCACCGCTTCTCCGAGGACATGGCGGCGGTGAAGGACGGCGACAAGTGGGGCTTTGTCGGGCGCGACGGCCAGATCGCAATCGCGCCTGCCTACGAGGAGGCGCATGACTTCCACGAGGATCTCGCTGTCGTCTCCAAGGGAGGAAAGACCTTCTTCATCGACAAGACGGGGCGCGTCCCCTTCCTCGTCCCGAGCACAATCACGGTGCTCGGTGACTTTGCATCGGGACTTGCTCCGGCAAAGATCGGCGACAAGTGGGGCTTTATCGACCGCACGGGCACGGTCGTCATCGCCCCTGCATACGACGCGGCGGGTACCTTCTGACAGGCTGCACACGCACGGCTAAGACGGCGCTCACCTCCCTTCAGTAAAACATCATCTTCCCTCAACAACATATAATGCGTCAAAATAGGACTGTAACGCGCAGTGTCGCACTACAGTCCTATTTGTATGCGGAAATTTTAAGAAAGCGCAGAAAACAGGCAGGGCAAGGCATGCGCGTCCCCACGAAATGATAGGACTCTGCTCCCACCTAATATAACTGCCATAATGCAGCAGCCAAACGGAATGAGTCCCGCCTCATCCCCTACGTTTGCCCCATTTACGTATACGATTGGCTATGTTATCAATGGGATGGATATATTCTCATTAGAACAGGCACGTTGAAAGGAGTCAATGCTATGAATCGCAGGGGACAGATGCGTCTTGGCGCGCTGATCGCAGCAGGGCTGGCGCTCGGAGGAGTGACAGCAGATGCGGCGCCGATTGTCGAGGACAATCACCATTACACGATTACGGACGACCAACAGACTTGGCGCATGAACGCTGTCCGCATGGATCATCAGGACGGGGACAGCGAGCTGTCCGCGAGCGGCAACAGCATCGATGTGCAGAGCAGCGCATACGACTTTACCGCTACAAAGGGTGCGAGCATCAGCTATCAGCGCTTCACAAATGCGGCAGACCCGACCACAATCACGGCGAACAGGAATCGGATTACGCTCACCAAGGGGACGCTCGGTAATGTCTTCGGCGCGGAGATTCATGTAACGCGTACGAGCGGCGGTGCAGTGTCCTACACGGCGAATGAGAACGCCATCGTGATCGGAACGCACGGCACGCAAAACGGTGATCTGAACGCTGCGAGCATCGAGCAGGTCGGCGCTCTTGACGCCCCATCCTTTACGGCTGAGGCGAACGGGAACACGGTGACGATCAACAACGGCGGCGCAGCATATCACGTGACCGCCGCGCGTGCTTCGCTCACGACGAACGGGGCGGGCACGGTGCACATCAGCGCAGTGAACAATCACATCACGGCAAATGGCGGCACGCTCACGTACGGCGCGCTTGCAGGCAGAGCCTATGCCGACGCGCTGCACGGCACGGCAGAAACGCTTGTTGAGGGCAACACGATCACGCTCACAGGCACGCGGCTGTCGGGGGGCATGGCGGCGGGCAACGGTACGGCATATGCACGCTCGAATGCGGCGACAGCCATCACGGCGCGCAACAGCATCCGCATCGAGAACGCCTCGGGGGCGATCAACAGTGAGCTCACCGGCGGTGCTGCCTATGCACAGCATACGACCAGAGGGGCGACGGCAACAGCGGAGGAAAACACGATCACCGTCACGGCCGGCAGCTTTGACGACGGGCGCGAGGTCACGGGCGGAAATGCAGGTGCATCGGGCGAGCTGCGCACGGTCGCAGCGACGGCACACGCGAACCGCATCACACTCAGCCCCGTGAGTGCTCCATGGGAGGAGATCCGGGGCGGCAAGGCAAATGCAAATGTGCTCGACACCGAGGCACAGGCTGTCGCAAGCGGGAATATCGTCACGCTGAACGGCGGAACCTTCAAAAAGGATATCTTCGGCGGCGACAGCTACGCACAGGCGACGCGCGGCACAGCAGCCGCTGCAGCAGAGAGCAATGAGGTGTATCTGCGCGGCGGCACCTACATGGGTTCCATCTACGGCGGACGTGCGTGGACGAATGCCGCTGCGCATACGACGGCAGTCGTGCGGGGCAACATCGTCGAGATCTCAGGGGCTCCCGATCTCAGCGCGGCACACCTCCACGGCGGCGTGGCTACGGCGGCAAATGTGACACAGGAAAAAAACGCACTCATCGTGCGCGAGACCAAGGGGATCACAGCCAAGAGCATTGCGGATTTTCAGCGGCTTGCGTTCTACGTGCCTGCAGGCATGACCGCAAATGATACGATGCTGCGTGTGACCTCGAATGCCAACACCAACCTCAACGGCACAACGCTCGCGGCATATCTGCCGGGCAGTTCGACGGCAAATCGCCTGCGCCTTCTGCGCACGGAGAATGCGCAGATCGAGACTGACGGCGCGACGACGATGACCGTCTACGAGGGCGTCTCGGGACATCGCACGGCAAAGATGGGGGTCACGAGCGATAAGAAGGAGCTCGTTGTCAAGGTCGACGGCAGCGCCATCGACGGGGGTACGACACCAACGCCAAATCCGAACCCGAATCCCAATCCGAACCCGAACCCGAATCCAAATCCCAATCCGAACC